>RZYY01000438.1 GCA_009930115.1 Sphingobacteriia bacterium
TTATTAATCGTTGAGCACCATTTGGATAACCTCGAGTGATTTTATTTCACGGAATCCCGGAATATGATATTGATAATACGCGATTAGATGGGCATTGAGGGCCAATCGGGTGTTATAGGGTACCCTTAGTGTGGAAAGTTTATCATAGGCTGTTTGGAGTAATTGCGACAGCCATTTCCCTGAATCTTCTGTATCTACATCAGTAAGAGCAGAATTTCTATATGGGGTAAAACAGCCCTGAATCCTATCGAAGTAAGGGCAATCGGAATGATAATTATTTTGAGGGAAAATTCCGAGGTAGCGGCTCAGCTGAAGCAAAAATAACAAATGAAAGTTGGCTAGCGGACCCTCGTATTGATCAAAAAACTCCATTGAATAAAACAAAAAACTGAAAAGTGGCCTGTTTTCACTTTCTTCCATTAGCACCTGACAAAGGATTTCATTCAAAAAAAACAGAACACTGCTTTTCACCGGGTTATATGGAATCGATTCGTACACAGAAAGCGGACGAATTTCACGGATGGAATGAAGCGAAGATTTCACAGAAACAGCACTAAGCAATTCTACCAACGTCATAGGCTGTACTACAGCCATTCCGGTTTTATTGTTTTTTTTTCGTACACCACGAAGTATATACGACTGAAGACCTGCTTCTTCGGTATAAACTTTAAGAATAACACTGGTTTCTGAATATTTTATCAGCCGGAGAATAATTCCCCTCGTACGTATGGGTTTCAATGTTTTTCTATTTAAAAACCATAATTTTTGTCACCATGGTTTGTTCGGCCGTATTATCGCTGATAAATACCAGGTAAACGCCTGTATCTACTTTATCTCCATGCATAGTTTTTCCGTCCCAAACTGCCTGCCCCCCTTCGGCACGGGTTGAATAGACCAAATTACCACTTACATCCGTAATTTTTACATAAGCATTCTGTATCAGGCCGGTAATCGCAATAGTACCTTCATAACCCGGGCGAACCGGGTTGGGATACGCATAAACATCCTTATATACCGGTTTCCCGGGGGTTGCCGTTCCCAAAAAAGAAACAATTCCATTGGCGGTTCCAAAAAACACTTCGCCTCTGTCGTTGATCGTAATAGCAGTTATTGTATTCGATATCAGCGGGCTGTTATCTTCAGTATAATGAGCAAGTTCTGTAATTCCATCAGCACTTAACAGAAAAACCCCGGCTTTATCCGTTCCAATCCATTTCCGATTAGCTCCATCGACAGCAAT
>RZYY01000439.1 GCA_009930115.1 Sphingobacteriia bacterium
TCGCTGACTTGGGCAATATAAAAAAAGGCCATAGCCTGAACGATACTTTTTTTGCCATCAGTGCTGTCTGTGGCGAATTGCTAAAAAATAATATCACCCCTGTCCTCCTTGGAGGTAGTCAGGATATTACCTGGGCTGCCTATAAATCGTATGAAGAGCTTGGACAAATTATAAATATCGTAAGTGTTGACAGCCGTTTCGATCTGGGCGAAGAAGATTCAGCGATTTCCGCACAGTCGTATCTAAGTAAAATTCTTCTGCACCAACCTAATTATCTTTTCAATTATACAAACATCGGATATCAATCATATTATGTTGACAATGATGCAGTTAAATTAATGAGTAAGTTGCTTTTTGATACTTATCGGCTTGGTGTAGTGCGTGCCGATATGGAAGAAGTGGAGCCCATTGTCAGAAATGCCGATATGCTAACTGTTGATATTTCTGCTATTCGGAAAGCAGAAGCACCGGGAAACAAAAATGCCGGCCCCAATGGTTTTTACGGAGAAGAAATTTGCCAGATTATGCGTTATGCCGGTTTGAGTGATAAACTCTCCTGCATGGGTATTTTTGAATATAACCCGGAATATGACGACAATCATCAAACGGCCATGCTCATTGCACAAATGATCTGGTATTTTTTGGAGGGATTTTCTCACCGAAAAAATGATTTCCCGTACAGGGATAAAGATAAATCTGATTACCTGAAATATGTGGTTCCGGTTGAAAACCATACCGAAGACCTTATTTTTTATAAATCGAAAAAGTCAGATCGTTGGTGGATGGAAGTACAATGCACGGCTAATGTTAAAGCCCGTTACGAAAGGCATTATATGGTTCCGTGTTCTTATCAGGATTATCAGGCAGCCTGTGCCAACGATATCCCTGAACGGTGGTGGATGGTCTATCAAAAGTTAATGTAATTGCCGTTATCTCACCCTGTTTTATCGAAATCCCTGTCGAAAAATTTTCAGCATTGCCGGGGAAACTGATACTAAAAGAGCTTTAGTTGGTTATCTTCTTTTTGATCCGGCCTTCGGGATTCCTGATTTTCATATTCGATTAAACTGGCTGGTATGCGATGTACGAACGGGCTTAAGGGCAGGGTATAGGTTCTTCCGCCCAAAATTCGCCGTGTGGCATGGGTCAGGTACAAATATTCCTTCGCCCGGGTCATACCCACATATAGCAAGCGTTCCTCCTCCGCAGGGTCAGTCTCCATCGATTCAAACAACGCGTA
>RZYY01000440.1 GCA_009930115.1 Sphingobacteriia bacterium
GGCTTGCAGAGCTTCTTTATTCTGGTGATGTTGATTCTTTTTACTGCCTTGCTGTTGAAACTGTTCCCTGAAAAATAAGCTTTATTATTTAGAGCTATTCACTTTAAAATTTAGAAAAAACCGGTTTGCTTACGGATACTGGCTTTTTTCTGAGCCATATATTGTAAGAAAACCAAAATAATATAAAAATGATTTAATTCTTGCTTGATTTGCTTGCATTATGGTAGACTGCAAGCAAATCAAGCATAAAATAGAGGTGATACCATGCCATCAATCACTGTGAGGAATGTACCGGAAGAAGTTCACCGTGCTTTGCGGGTTAGAGCAGCACAACATGGCCGAAGTGCCGAAGCGGAGATTCGTGAAATATTGGCAAATGCTGTTCAGCCGGAAGGAAGGGTAAAGCTTGGTTCGTTATTAGCTCGCATCGGGTCTAAAATCAATCTAACCGATGAAGAGTTTTCGGTTTTTGACCAAAGCCGAGATAAAACACCGGCTAAACCATTGGATTTTTAAATGATACTGTTAGATACAAATGTAATTTCGGAACCGTTGCGTCGTTCTCCTGAGGCCCGTGTTATTAATTGGATTGATGCACAATCACTTGAAATACTTTATTTATCAGCCATCACTGTTGCTGAATTGCGTTTTGGGATCGCAAGCCTTCCATTTGGAAAGCGGCGAGATGAACTGAAAAACAGTATTGAAAATCAAATTTTGCCGCTATTTACCGGACGTGTACGCCCGTTTGACATTAACTGTACAACCGCTTATGCTGAAATCATGGCAAAAGCCAAATCCAGCGGCCTTGCAATTGCTGCGGCGGATGGATATATTGCGGCGATTGCTGCGACTAACCAATTTAGCGTCGCGACACGAGATGTTAGCCCATTCCAGGCAGCAGGTGTCGATATTATCAATCCCTGGGAGTTTGGGACTTGACGTAATTAAACTATACACTGCAGTGAAGTCCTGTGTATTGATGAAGATGCCGGATGTGAATCAGACACAGGGGAACAACTAAATTTGCTGTTATATGCAGCAAAATTGTAAATCGCTCAACTTAGGTTTTATTATTTTATAGTTCAAAGGGGAGGAGGGTTCCCAACCTTTTCAAAACAAACCCTCTCAAATCCAAGGGAAGTAACAACAAATTTCTGAAGCCTTAAATTATTGTGTTTTTCTTCAAGTTTTTTTCCATAATCCTTAACCTGAATTATTCCCTCTTCAAATTTCTTT
>RZYY01000035.1 GCA_009930115.1 Sphingobacteriia bacterium
AACACTTGCAATTTTGGGATTAAGCCGTCATCAATATTATTACAAAGCAAAAGGAAATCTCCCGGGCAAAAAACCAACTCAAACTAATAAGAGACTATTTGATGATCAGCTTGGATTTAAGGTTAATACTTACAAATCGAAGCAAAATGTTTCAGCTTCTCAGCAGCGATAGCATCGCATAAAGCGATACTATCGCAAGGCAGTCATAGTATGGCTCACAGCCATGCTATGACTAAACACCACTATCAATAAAAGCGCTAATGGTTACTTCTTTGCTGCCTGCACACATTTTTTAATCATTTCGCGCAGCGGTTTCTTCTTATATAAAGTATTCCCCTGACAGTCCGTCATGCATTGAGGTCTGTGATAGCATGGTACTTGCCGGAAATTGATGTTACCTGTTTAATCAATTTTAAAGCATGATTCCTGCATTTGAGGAAAAAACATACATTTGCAGCGAATTTTATTCATTATTTGATATGCAGGAAGAATTTGATCCTCAGAGTGGTGAGCTGGACGATCTGGTTGACAGATTTGATGAAATGATCCGGCACAACAAGATGTATTTCTTCGATGTGGAAGAGTTTGAGGATATTATTGATTTTTATCTGGAAAGGCATAACTCAAAACGTGCTCAGGCTGCCATTGACCATGCATTGAGGCAACACCCTTCATCAAGTGCTTTTTTACTCCGCAAAGCACAGTACTTTGCCGACAACAACAAACTATCCAGGTCTCTTGAAATACTGCAAAAACTGGAGATACTGGAACCTCATAATCCCGATGTTTATCTTACCAAAGGAGCGGTTTACAGTAAATTGAAAAAAATAAACCAGGCGGTTGAAGCTTACCACAAGGCCATAGAGTATTCCGATGAAAAAGATGACATCTACACAAGGATAGCTTTTGAATACGAAGAACTGAACGATTATGACAAAGCAATCAAATATCTCAATAAAGCGCTGGAATACAATCCGGAAAATCAGGCAGTCCTTTACGAACTTTCTTTTTGCTACGAACTGGCAGGAAGAGAAGATGAATCCGTTGATTTTTTTCTGAGTTTTCTGGATAAATATCCTTACTCGGATATTGCATGGTTTAACCTGGGCATTGCATACTCCAATCTGGGGCTTTATGAAAAAGCCATTGATGCCTACGAATTTGTTGTCGCCATTACTCCTGATTTCTCCTCCGCTTATTTCAACAAGGCCAATGCTCTGGCTAATCTCGAAAAATATGAGGAAGCCATTGAAATGTATAATGAATCCCTCCAGTACGAAGAACCGGATGCTTACACTTACCTTTACATAGGCGAATGTTATGAAAAGCTTGATAACCCGGCTAAAGCATTCGAAAATTACAGATTGTCTTCAAAACTTAATCCTGATCTTCCTGATGCATGGATGGGAATGGGTTCGGTGCACGATAAAAACGGACATGAAGTGGCTGCTGTAAAGTTCTATATGAAAGCGCTGGAGCTGGATGGAGAAAATACCGAAAACTGGCTTGCCATTGGCGATGCGTATTATCGTTACGACCGGATGGAAGAAGCTAAGGCTGCATTCAGAAAAGCAATGGAGACCGATCCGATGCATCCTGATGTCTGGCTTGATTACTCGGCAATGTATGCTGAGGAAGAAGCATACGGCGAAGCCATCGACATTATCATTCAGGGAATCGAAAAACAGCCTGTCAATGCCGAACTCTATTACAGGCTGTCGGGTTATTTGCTGAAAAAGGGAAAAACGAAGGAAGCACTGCACAATTTTGAAATTGCTCTTCAACTTAGCTACGAAGGATTCCAGATGCTGTTTGAATATTATCCTGAGTTGGCTCAAAATGCTGAACTGCTCAATCTGATTGAGCTGTACAAGCCTCTGAGCTGATATACTAAAACTGGTGAACCTTTCC
Organism: Sphingobacteriia bacterium; assembly: GCA_009930115.1. Classification (GTDB taxonomy): domain Bacteria; phylum Bacteroidota; class Bacteroidia; order Bacteroidales; family 4484-276; genus RZYY01. The sequence continues at coordinate 1,912 of RZYY01000035.1, forward strand.
AAATTATCCAAAATGAAAAATTACCTGGTCCTGGTTCTGAAAGGAATAGGCATGGGCGCTGCCAACGTAATCCCGGGCGTTTCCGGAGGAACTATTGCGCTCATTACCGGAATTCTGGAACGCCTGCTTGATGCAATAAAATCGTTCAATCTAAAAGCACTCAGGTTGCTATTTGCCGGAAAATTAACCGAATTTGCACGGCATATTGACCTGTATTTTTTACTGGCTGTCTTTACCGGCATTGCGGTTGCCATTTTAAGCCTGGCCAGGTTGTTTGAATATCTTTTCAATCATTATCCGGTTTATATTTGGGCGTACTTTTTCGGATTGATTCTTGCTTCGGTTTACTTTGTAGGCCGCACGATAAGCCGGTGGTCACCGGGAGTTATTTTTATTTTTCTGGTGGGAACTGCTGTTGCAGTATGGCTTTCGGTGATGAATCCTGCCAGCGAAAACGATAATCTGTTTTATCTGTTTATTTGTGGTATTGTGGCAGCCTGCAGCATGATCCTTCCCGGAATTTCTGGATCATTTGTACTTGTGTTGATGGGCAATTATGAACTGGTGATGATTCATGCGGTGAATGATCTGAACCTTGGCATTCTTTTGCCGGTGATACTTGGTGCAGGTGTCGGCCTTATTGCTTTCTCCTATGTACTATCCTGGATTTTTAAAAAATTCCGCAACCATACTATTGCCGTGCTGACCGGTTTTATTTTTGGCTCGCTGGGGATTATCTGGCCCTGGAAAGAAACTATTTACAAACTAAGTGCAGCAGGTGAATTAGTTCTGAACCGAAAAGGAGAAAAAATAGCAACAGGCTACGACTGGTTTTTCCCCAATGCCTTAAACAATGAAGTTGTTATTGCCTTTGCGTTGATCCTGCTCGGCATTATCAGTATCTGGCTGACCGAATACTTTGCTGCAAAAAAAAGTGAATAATGAAGCGGTTCGGGCTGACAGGTTACCCACTGGAACATTCCTTTTCTCCATCAATTTTCAGGGAAATCTTCAAAACCGGGCATTCCGGCGATTGCAGCTATGAGCTGTTTCCTTTGGAGTCGGTGTATCAGATTAAAGAACTGGCAGAAGGGTCTGATGATATTTGTGGTCTTCAGGTAACTATCCCGTTCAAGGAAACGGTCATTCCCTTTCTTGATGAGTTGCATGAATCGGCCAAAGAAGCCGGTGCAGTGAATACGATTAAGATTATTCGCAGTGGTGGTAAGATTTTTCTGAAAGGATACAATACCGATACATGGGGTTTTGAACATTCAACCAATGCTTTCGACAATTTCACCCATGCACTGATATTAGGTACAGGAGGTGCAGCAAAAGCTGTTGCTGCTGTTTTAAGAAAACGAAAACTGGAATTTCTGATGGTCTCGCGAAATCCTGCAAAAGAAGGTGAAATTGGCTATGATGATCTGGACAGGTTCATTAACGGTAAGTTCAAATGGATTATCAATGCAACTCCTGCTGGGATGTATCCAAACACCGGGGATTATCCTGCAATTCCTTATCATTTGCTGACACACAATCATTTTTTGTACGATTTAATTTATAATCCTGAGGAAACAGTTTTTTTATCACGCGGAAAAATGGCAGGAGCAAACACTATGAATGGGTTACGTATGTTACATCTACAGGCGGAGAAATCCTGGGAAATCTGGATCACAGAGTAATGTTTGATCTTAAGTCAGCGTTTTTCAGGTAAAAATCGGGTATGTGATAAATAGGCTCTGCCAGAAAAGTATTCAAGTTGAAAATCATTGTTTACCCTAACCCTGAAGGGAGCAATGATTTTCAACGATTTACTTCCTTGAGGGCGGGGTAAATAGATCATTGAAAATCAAATTTAGGGAATTTTCTGGCAGAGACTAAATTATTTTAGAATTTTTTTTTTCAAAGCTGCTTCAATAAAAAATTAATAGCTACTTTTGCAGCCATTTTAAAAAAAAGAAAACTGTTAGAGCGATGAGTAAGAATCAAGTTTTATCCTTTGTGGAGAGCCTCACGGAGATTAAGAAAATGCCGGAATTCAAAGCCGGAGATACTATCACCGTTACCTACAAAATCAAAGAAGGAAATAAAGAGCGTTTACAAAATTTCAGCGGAGTAGTGCTCCAGCGCAAAGGCTCAGGTCCAACTGCAACCTTTACTGTCAGGAAAATTTCAAATAATATAGGTGTTGAGCGTATTTTCCCTGTTTCATCTCCTTTTATCGAGGAAGTTGTCCTGAACAAACGAGGAGTGGTAAGACGTTCCAGAATCTACTATCTCAGAGGATTACGCGGTAAAAAAGCAAGAATCAAAGAGAAAAGAGTTTAAATTGTATAGGTTTTTTCATAATGTTTGTATTTTGACCTGGTGCTTTTGCACCAGGTTTTTTTTATCTTTCAGGCAATCAGTTTTGAAGCGTTGAAATAGAAACCCGCGCAACGTTAAGATTTTCACTAACAGTCAATTGGCCGGTTTTTTTTAAATTTGAGAATAAAAAAAGGTGAATGTTTTCCTAAGAATGCATTCACCTTTTTTCCATAATTGGTTGCGGATCAATCAAATCTGTAACCGATCGTGAGCAGGAAATTGTAATTTTTCTGTGTATTCACCGCAGTAGGTACTTGACTGATCAAATTGCTGCCATAGAGAAAATAATCCATTTCGGAAAGAGAATAAACCAGTGCAGCATCCACATAATATTGTTTTCCACGGTATCCCAGTCCTGCGGTAATATGTTGTAACTCACCATCGTTGATTCCAGATTTGAAAGGGCTGGCGTAGTGCGCATAACCACCTCTGAGTTGCACCAGTCCAACCCGCCATTCGGTTCCGACTCTGAAATTGCTGGCAGCATCAAAGTTGTTTTTAATTACTTCATTTTGAGTACTAAAATCAATATTTGGTCCGAGTCGTCCATTTCCGTAATTCACATATTCATAATCAGCACTGACAAGTCCGTTATTTCCGAAAAGCAAAGCTAAACTGCCCAGGAATTTTGATGGAGTTTTAATGTCATAACTGTATTCACCAATGGGAGAGGAGGCTGAAAACTGATCGCCATTGGTATAGTAGGCATTCATACGGGTGCTCCATCTGTCGTTCATTTCGTTGAACCAGGTGGGAGAGTGGTAAGCTGCTCCGATGCGAATCCAATCCAATGGACGGAAGAGAGTTCCTATTTTTATATTTACTCCGTTTCCGGTAGTTTCAAGTTCTTCGTAGTAGCTGAACTGATCGAGGTCTCTGTTGGGTTCGGTCTGGTTTACTTCATTATAGGTAGACTCCTGATAATAACGAATGCGCGGAAAACCAAAGGTTACACCAAAATAAAGCTGGTCGTTCACATTCATCCCGCCCGAAATTACCCATTCATTCATTGATCCTTCAGTTTCGATTGATTTTCGCTGCAGCGCACTCGTAAAACCTCCGATGTAACTGTAAGCATTTACATAAGTTGGAATTGGTTCTCCGGGAATTGTATCAATAAGATAGGTATCAAAAGCAAGCCGGGTGTCAAATGCATAGAGATTCTCAGGATTTTTGTTACCTGCATAGATCAGATAAGTGTCGAGCAACGAGTTTTGATTATTAACTCCCTGAATGTAAGTTTTGTTATTAAAATCCGTGATTCGGTTATTGCCAAATCCAAGCTGAAAATTTCTGAAAGGCCGGCTGTCGAGTTTTGAAGATGTTTCGAAATTCAGCACAAATCCCACATTCCCGAGTGCAAAGCTGTTTTTGCTGTCCGTTCCTGTTCTTCCCTGATAACTGGATTCAATATTTCCAAACTTTAACATTGGGGTAATCGAAAAGTCCGAACGTTTGTAAAGTCCAATTCCTGCAGGATTGGAACTTAGGGATGAGAAATCGGCACCTACGGCACCATAGGCACCGCCAAGACCCATGTAACGGGCAGTACCAATTAGCTGAGGTGCAGAGTAACGGAGTACATCTTCTTCATTTTGCGCAAAAACTTTACCTGCAAACAAACAAATCAAAAGCGAACTCAAGATGATTAAAACAGTGTTTTTCATTTGATTATCAGATTAAAAGATTAAAATAATGCCCATGCACACAGCACTTTTAACGTCTTCCTCTGGTTGAACCGGTTGATCCGCTTCCTGAAGAGGTGCTGCCTGAAGACGAGCGGCCGGATGAAGGTGAAACTGATGTTCCTGAGGAACGTGAGGGTGCTGAGTATGTTGAACGCTGAGGGGTTGAAATACTTCTGCCCGGCGATGTTGTAGTTGACTTTCTTTGTATGGTTCTGGAAGGAGTTGACTGAGGTGTATTTATCCTGTTATTTGGAGTGGAAAACTGATTTTGCGAACGGGAAGGTACAGTGTAACTGCGCGGTGAGGTTGTTCGTTGTCTGTTTTCGGGTGTGTTGCTTTCCTGTGGTTTGACAGATGGCTGAATATTTCTTGAACCCGGAACTGTATATTCATTACTTGACCGCGGGCGGTTGGTGTTGGGTGAACTGTAGCTTCTGACATTGGAAGATGTTCTCCCAAGATCGTTGGATTGAGGCTTAGCGTACCTTCTTTCACGGGAATACACTGAGGAATTGATTTCAGTATTCGGTTTTGCAATTCTTTGTTGTGTTTCAGGATTACTTTCTGAAGGCCTTTGTATTGAACGTGTCTGCGCAGGTTGTGTAATATTCTCCCCGGTTGACCTGGATGTTTTGCCTTGAGGATTCTGACCTTCTTGTCCGGTCTGAGGTTTAGCAATGGGTTCTGTTCGCGTGTTGCGTGTGGATGGTGAAGATATTTCCTTACTCGTATTTTGCGCTTCGTATGTACGGGAAGTTCTGCTTTGAGTGGATTTGACGGCAGATGCATCAGGAGCACCGGAAACACTTTCGCCTGAAATACGGCTTTGACGTCCCATGGTACTGGTGTTTTTCAATTCATTATCATCACCGGTAATTCTGGATTCCCTGCTGCCGGTTGAGCCAATTATGCTGCTTCCGCGGGGATTCCGCTGTCCGTAATAATAGTTTGTCGGGTAGTAGTCGTTAGGATAATATTTTCCCCCGCCTGCCCACAATCCGTCATAATAACCATGATAGTATCCCGACCAGTAAGAACCACCATAGTAAGGTGAATAACCTCCATAAAACCACGGGTCCCAATAGCTCCAATGATAAGGACTATAGTATGGCCAACCCCATCCCATGCTCAATGAAAAATTCGAATATGGCCAGCCCCATCCAAATCCAAATGAGAATCCGCTTCCGTAATACCACGGATCGTAGTAAAAGCCTGTATAAAACGGGTCATAATAGCCAAAACCAACATTTGCGCGGTAAAAGCGGTTGATCCTTGTGGCATAGTCGTAATCATAGTAGTAATTGTCATCACCGTTTTCCTGGTAATAATACTCGTCGGAACCTGATTCAGGATAGTATTCCTGCGAATTATCAGAGGATTTATAGGACGATGTTTCATCAACTGGTATTGGTTCGCTTTCCGGTACAGATGACTGCTCATAATAGGTGGCTGAGGTATTGCTCCCGTAAGTGATTCCGCTGGAGGGAGCTACTATTTCTTCAACCTGGGTAGTGGCTTTGGGCGTGTAATAAACATCATCATAGGTTGAAGCAGCATCGTAGGACACCTGGCATGCCGACAATGCAAAAACGGTTCCGATTATTATTGCAAGTTTTTTCATTTTTGATACCTCCTGGATATTTATAGGTTAGCGTTATTATTTGTTCTGTTTGATTCGGTCATTAATTTTCTATTTTTGCAACCAAATTTCGTGTTAAAAAGTTTCAAAAATTATACCAAAAAGCATTATGGCAAAAGATTTTCCGACCCGTGCTGAAAATTATTCACAATGGTACAACGATCTGGTGATTAAAGCTGATTTGGCCGAAAATTCGGCTGTCAGAGGATGTATGGTCATCAAACCCTATGGTTATGCCATTTGGGAAAAAATGCAGGCTGCGCTCGACAGGATGTTTAAAGATACTGGACATTCCAATGCCTATTTCCCGTTGTTTATTCCAAAATCCTTTTTCAGCAAAGAGGCCAGTCATGTGGAAGGTTTTGCCAAAGAGTGTGCCGTCGTTACCCATTATCGGCTCAAAAATTCAGCTGATGGTAAAGAAATTGTTGTTGACGATGATGCGAAGCTGGAAGAAGAACTGATTATCAGGCCAACTTCCGAAACCATTATCTGGGATACTTACCGCAACTGGATTCAATCATACCGTGATTTACCGCTATTGATAAATCAATGGGCAAATGTAGTCAGGTGGGAGATGCGTACCCGCCTGTTTTTGCGAACTGCCGAATTTTTGTGGCAGGAGGGACATACTGCACATGCAACTGCAGAGGAAGCTCTTGAAGAAACAATGAAAATTCTTGAAATCTATGCCAATTTTGCTGAGAACTGGATGGCTGTTCCGGTGATTAAAGGTTTGAAATCTCCGAACGAACGTTTCGCAGGTGCTGTGGATACCTATTGCATCGAAGCACTGATGCAGGATGGAAAGGCACTTCAGGCCGGTACTTCTCATTTTCTGGGTCAGAATTTTGCCAAAGCTTTTGATGTTCAGTTTTTGTCAAAGGAAAACAAGCTGGAATACGTCTGGGCAACTTCATGGGGAGTGTCAACAAGGCTGATGGGAGCTCTTATTATGTCACACTCCGACGACAACGGGCTTGTTTTGCCGCCAAAACTGGCTCCGATTCAGGTCGTTATTGTTCCGATTTACAAAAATTATGACCAGCTTGCCGAAATCAGTGAAAAAGCCCTTGCAATTAAAAAAGCACTTACAGATAAAGGAATTTCGGTAAAATATGATGATCGGGATACGCAAAAACCCGGCTGGAAATTCAGTGAATATGAATTTAAGGGCGTTCCCGTGAGGCTGGCTATCGGCCCCAGAGACCTCGAAAATGGAACTGTTGAGGTAGCCCGCAGGGATACACTGGAAAAAGAAATTTATCAAATGACCGACATCGAACTAAAAGTGGCCAACCTTCTTGACAAAATCCAGCAGAATCTTTTCCAGAAAGCTCATGCATTCCGGGAAGAAAATACTTTTAAAGTTGATACATGGGAGGAATTTAAGGAACAAATTGATAAAGGGGGCTTTGTTCTGGCTCATTGGGACGGAACTACCGAAACAGAGGTAAAAATTAAAGAGGAAACCAAGGCTACCATTCGTGCAATTCCTTTCAATAACAAACCTGAAAACGGTAAATGCATTCTTACAGGGCGGCCGAGTAAAGAACGGGTAATTTTTGCAAAATCCTATTAGGGTATTTTGATCAGTTTTCCTTCACCAATGCTATGATAAACAATGACTTCAGGGTCGTTTTGGAAATACACATTTCCGCGACCTTCAATTTTTACGTCCAGTAATTTTACCGCACCGTTAAGATACATGTCGTTCATGCTCTTCGAATTGACAAAAAGCCAGTTGCAATTGCTTTCAAGCGAGGTGATTTTTCCTGCTGCATATTGCTTGAGGTAAAGCGAATCACTTTTTCCTGTAATATTTATATCGGCTGTGCCCGAGATAAAATCCAGTTCAAAGAACCGGGTGTTAAGATTCAGTTCAATGTCAGCAGATGTTTCTTCAGCCTTGAAATACAGCCTGCTTCCTTCAAAGCCGCCATTTAAGCTGACTTTGGCATAATTCCACACAAAAACAGAATCTAATCCCGGCAATTCTACCCTAACATCCACGGGTTTCCAGGGGTCTTTGAAAAGCTGGCACGGACTTTCGTTTCGAAGTTCCAGTGTATTATTCACAATCAATGCCGAAATAAGCGGGATCAATTTGTGACCTGTGCTGATGGTAACCGAATACCTGTCGCCCTGTTGAATGGTGAGCCGGAGGTTGTCGTAAACGGCAATATTACCGAACGGATAAAGACCTCTCAGTTCTGTTGAAGGGCTGCCCCGTCCGGTGAAGCACTCATTCAAAAAATCACCCTCACAGGAGCTAAAAATGAAAATGGCCGTTAGTGCGATAATATTAACTTTTATCATTCTTTCCATGATAAACCGTTTTGTTTTTAATTAAAGACTAAGTCCCAATACCAAAGCGAGATAATCTGCTTTTGCATAATGAGATTTCAGCGTGAGGGATGTGAAAAGATTTTTATGCAAAAAATAATTAATGCCGATTTTGTTGAAAAAGAAATCGTTTTTCTCGTCGGGATTGTAAACATAAAATCCCAGGGAAAAATTTATGGCAAAGTTCGAAAACATCCATTCATGTCCGGCAACAAGGCTGTATTTCGAAAGTTTTAAAGCATTATCGTTAACCTTACCGGCTTTTTTAACGATTAGTGCAGTGGATTGATCGTGCGAAGCTTCCAGACCCAGAATGTAACGATTGGTGTGATTGTAATAGCGGGTATAGGCCATTTCATAATGGTAAACTAAAAACTTTTGGCGGTAAAAGTCAAGCAGCTCTTTTTGTGCCATACCAAAAGCCAGCCGGATATTTTGCTTCCCTTTTTTGTGATGCACCGAATCCGGACTTTGAAAAGAAATTGGTTTACCGGAAAATTTGAAAGCGATACCTGCGAACCCTCCGGGTATATTAAGCCCGAAATTTGGTGACCGTGTGGTTCCGTTCGACAGGTGCAGCATCGAAAATCCTCCCATGAAATCGGAAATTTCGGTAAGTTTAATTTTTCCTGCCAGCTGAAAATTTACCGAAGCGTTCCAATGAGAACTGATAGCTCTGTTTTTGTAATTATCTACGGGGTCATAAATCCTGGTAAAATAACCTGCTCCGAACAATACCCTGAAATCAAGCAGAAAACGCTTTGATTTCCACAATTCAAGGCTGACAAATGGCATAACGGAGTGCGCTTCTCCGAGCCATGGTGATCCTCCGAAATCAGAATAGTGATAGGAAATCCCGTAGCGTGGATATTTCCAGAGAAAAGCATTTGATGTTCGTCCTGTTGTCTGGCGAACCAGTGAAAATTCGTAAGAGGTATAAATACCATCGGTTAATGACCACATTTCAGTGTGATGCGCCATGATGGCTGATTGATGCAGTTTGGCTTCCAAAAACAAGGTGGAGAAAAATGAAGATTTATGGTTTTGTGCTTTGCCGGACTGGTTAATAAGCATAAAAATCCCTGCCAGCATTAACATACTGCAATTACATTTAAAACGTATCAGCCACCAGTTTCTCATCGCCACAGGAGTAAAGCAACAAAATTAGCTTTTTCCATGAAGCGTGAAAATGGGTTATTCAAAAGGAGCAGATCAACGAAGTTTTTGAAACTTATTTCCTGCTATTTCAGGACAAATTTTTCTGATATTCTGGTTTTCCCTGCGTCTATTATGACATAATAAAGTCCCGGCGGATTTCCGGTCAGGTCAATTTCTATACGTTTCTCTGATTTCATAGAGGATTTGTAAGAAATTATCTGCCCGAAACTGTTGTAGAAAGTTAAGCTGACATGATCGGTAATACCTTCCAGATTCAGGGTAATCACTTCATCTGCCGGATTGGGATATAGGTTGATTTTCGGATTACTGCTTTCGTGAATGGAAGTACAAATTGCTGCTTCAATCAGCAATGATTCGGAAAAAGAACTTTCGCCACAAACATTCATTGCTTTGACTTTCAATTCAACATTTCCGATGTAATCCGGTGTCCAGAGGATGGTAACCAGATTTGAATCCCCGTAAACAATACCGGCATCTTGAGGAACGAGTTGCCAAACATAGGCCTGAACTTCGGGAAGCAGGGGAGTAGAATATTCGTATGTTACACCGTAATTGGTGCAAACATCGGTTGGTCCTTCCGGTTGGGCAGGTGTAGCGGGATCACTTACGATCAGGAGCGTCATTTGATCCGAAAGGATTTGATTATTGGCTGAGGTGGCAGATACCGAGAGCACTACCGATCCGTTTTGAATATCTTCGTCGCTGGGTGTATATACAGGTTGAAGTATGGCAGGATTATCAAATGTGCCAGAACCTGTCGTTTCCCATTGTATTCCCATAAGATAAATACCACTTGATTTGGTTTGATAAGGTTCGCCGGCACACACCATGTCGTCGCCACCGGCATTGAGGTTGCTTTGCAAAAGCTTCGGAAAGCGGATGTAGTCAAGCCAAACACAGTCTTCACCTTGTGTCATGGCTTCATCTTTTTCGTAAACCCAGCGAAGTGTATGATAACCGGGATAAATCACATAACTGACTTTTTCCCACGGGCTGTTTCCTGAAAACTGGCCTTTGAGCAATAAACCATCATAAAATTTCAGGTAATCATAGCCTGATTCCGAAGAAACTTTTTTATAAAATGAAATGGTGTCGTTTGCTGCAACGAATATTTCTACTTTTAGTTCACTGGTCTGACTATGGTCAATTGCGCCGGATTTGGCACAATAAACGCCTTCAAACGGATTTACTGAGGTGATTGTCCATGGTTGTTCTCCATCGGTCTGCCAGTTGATAAGTGAAAAATCGCCACTTTCAAAATCTTCAATCAGCATGCCGATTTCAATTTGGTATTCTTTCGAAACGGAATATTCACCTGCATTAATTACGGCCTGAATAACAGCAAGGTCTCCCATCAGGGCATCAGGATTAACGGTTGCTTCAAATTCGAGGATACATTCTTCGCCGGGCTGCAGGCCGGATTGACCGGCTTGGGTTGTTTCAAGTACTAAATATTCGTTCGAAGACAGTTCGAGCAGCAGATCCGGTGAATCAGCATGACCTGTATTTGTGATTTCAAACGAAAGAATTACATTTTCGCCCTGATCGAGCAGCCCGTTGCCATTGCCTCCTTCGCTATCATCAATGTCAAGACCGGTAAAAGTCATGACCGGGGCATTGACATAAAATTTTATTGTCGAAATCCATGATTCAGAACCCATTGCTGCATCAACACTGATGATCACCTGATGCTGGTCAGGAATATTACCGGCAAGAATAACCGGAAAAGCATTTTCAATAAACACTGTTTCGCCAGGTTGTATATCTCCGAATTCTACAGCAAGATAGGCAAGTGTGATATAATTGTCATTGGAGCTCAGGGTTACCACAACGCCGGTTGCAGGTTGATTTCCAAGATTTTTCATTCCAAGTCCAAGCTGCAGCATCTCTCCGGATTCCGGAATCCCGTTGTTATTGCCATTGGAGTCATCAATTTCGAAATAATCTGCTATCACGTAAGGCTGGTCGGCAAGTACAGGAATTTCTGCTGTGTAAAGTGCTCTGTTGTGAGCAGTGATGGAAATGGTGAGCGGTTCATCGGACGAGATCATTTCAAAAAACTCAATAGTTACGCTTCCATCTTCTCCGGCGATGGCTCTGCCGAGAAGAGCACCATTCTGGGAGATTCCGATCCGGGCTCCCGGTGCATCTGTTTCTACGAAAATATTGTCGATTCCGATGGGTAATACCTGAGGATGTTCGGCAATTATGGGTACCGGCTGTTCTGTCCAGATGGGCATCGAAGGGTCCCCAAAAAGCGTGATTTCGTAAGCACACCAGCGAACAACTTTTCCGCTGAGGATAAAAGAGGCAGCATCCTCTTTTGATTCGTTGTTGGCAGCACCAATTTCGGGAATTGATTTTGCAAACAGCGCATCATAAAACTTCCGGTCAAAAATTTGGGAAGCACCATTGGTATTTCCCTGCGAATACCAACCATAGCGGGAGTTGGATAGAGAAGCCACCATAGCTGTTTCCATAGTGGTAATTTTTTCGGCAAAGCAATCATTTCCCGAATACCAGCCTGATGAACCCCGGTTGTCGAATGAACCGTTGTAACAACCTTGTGAATAACCGATAACAAAACCGCGTTCAATGCCGTCATTCTGAAAATTGGTTGTTGTCAGATCCCCCAGATCCATTTTCATATTGTAATCCACCGAAGAATGGCCAAGATGATTGAGCAGGTTAACCCCGATAGTGTTGAATTGCTGGAAAACCTGTTGCTTGCTCCAGTTTCCATTCATTTCATACAGTTTGTTGACCGTGAAGTTAGGGGTAACCCCAGCCGTGACGTAGCCATGATTGCTGCTTCCGTTGGCTACCTCATCTTTATATGCTCCGCCCCATGTTGACGAATCTAATGCTTCACCGATCATAAGTGCTTTTTCGATGTCTTCAACTACCGGTGTATCCTGGTATTTAATGAGTTTGTTCATCATGTTTTGCACTTCGGTATTGCTGTCAATGCTGAAACGACCAACTATAACCTCGGCAAACAGGTCTTCTTCACCGGGTTCTCCAAACCTGTTGTTGCCATTGTTGTTCCAGTTACCATCCAGGCCGGAGTAATACATATCCGAAGGTATATCATCATCCACTGTGCCATATCCTGTATCAACATAAAAACCACGGTGAGGAATAATTCGCTGTGAAGAATTCTGAGTATCGCTGTCTCCGCCGAGGATCACATAAATGACTCCTCGAGTTTCGTAAAAGTCTGTAATACAATTTCTTATTTTTTCCTGATTGTCAGTTCCGGAATAATTTTCATAAATAAACTCGGTGGTAATGATTTCAGTGATATAGCCTCTTTCAGCTTTGTATGCAGCGTACTCGGTAAAGTCATCAACAAAAGTACTTTTGGTGATGATGAGCAGATCAACCTGGTCATTATCCCTGAGTGTACTGAAAGAATAAGTGCTGGCGAGTTCCGGGTTGGAAACCAGTCTTTGCAAACGTTTCAGCGTTGTTTCATTTTGGCAGGCCGGTTGGATAATCCTGCGTTGCAAGTCAACTGTTTCAATTTCGATTTCAATGCTTTTAATGTATTTTACCCACTTTTCAGCAGCATTAAATACAACTGGACGGATATTGAAAACAGCTATGGAAAACCCTCCCAGAAAATGGGTCGAAACATCAGAGAAAATTTCAGCAGGATAGTGCCCGCCGGTTTCATATACTCCGGCATTTGGTTGCGGACGATAGTCATGGGGTGCGGGAATGGAAACCGGGAACTGTCTGGCAGCCGGTACAATATTGATCCCATTAACCGGATTGCTGTATTCGATTCCCACAATTTTGATTCCGGCAACTTCTTTGCCCTGGGGAATCAATACCTGGCCGCTGAATACAGGGAGCAAAGGATAACCTTCATCACCCATATTTGTGCAGCCTTTTATCTGCATTTCAGTGTAGCCATCATAGCAATCAATGAAAGCTGGTGAGTCGAAAGTGTAAGTAGCTTTGATGTTTTGACCTGTCAGACAGTTCATGAACAGCAGGCCAAGCAGTGCGAGTTGTAAACGTAGAAACATTGTTTTGTTGATTAGTTAGTTTTATAAACTTAAGATAACTGCCGGTAAAAATACTACTATTTCGTGAAGTGATGAGGATGGTTAATGTTTTTCGGATGAAGTTGAAATAATATTCTGATCTAAAATATCTGAAACAGAAATGCAGGATATCTTATTTTCAATAAGTTATAATTACTGTTGAATAAACTTTACTGAAGAGGCTTTGAAGGTTAGCCAGATATTTTTGCCCGTCTCCAGTTTAAGTCTTTCGAAGGAATGTCTTGAAACGATAACGGAAAATTCAACGCCTGCTTCTACAATTATTTCCATTCCCGGTCCTGATATCCATGCTTCAGTAATTACTCCGCTGAACTGATTTACTGCTGATGTTTCGAACGGGGTTTCAGAAAGCAGAATATCTTCACCTGGTATAGTTAGGTAACCTTCACCGCAACTATCCGTTCCGGCAAAATAAATCTTACGTCCGTTCACCCTGGCAATTTTTAATCCGGAATCGTCGGGATCGTTTGAAACCGTGCAATGAAAAAGGTTTTTGATCCCGCTGAAGCGTGCGACGAAAGCTGTTTTTGGATGTCTGAACACTTCTTTTACCGTGCCTGCCTGCACCAGTCTTCCGTTTTCTATTACTGCAACTTTATTACTCAGGCTTGCCGCTTCCGAAAAATCATGGGTTACGTGGATAATGGTTTTTCCGCTGCGGTTGATTGAACGGAGTAACCTGCCAAGCTCAGCACGCAGGTTTATATCGAGATTCGACAAAGGTTCGTCGAGCAATAATATTTCAGGATCAGCAGCAAGGGTTCTTGCAAGTGCAACACGTTGTGATTCCCCTCCTGAAAGTGTTTCAGGATATCGATGAAGCAAATGTGATACACCGGTAGTGGCCGCAAGTGCATTGACTTTTTTCGAAATGGCCGGCCCGGATAGTTTTTTACATCGTAAAGCGTAGGCTATATTTTGATCTACTCGCAAATGCGGAAATAAGGATAAATCCTGATAAACAAGTCCGACCGGACGTTCCTGAATTTTTTGATGTACAATATTCTTACCATTCCACAAAATCTCTCCCTGTGCTGGTTTTACCAATCCTGCAAGTACTTCGAGCAAAACAGTTTTGCCTGCTCCTGAAACTCCCAGCAGAGTGAGGTAATCGCCTTTTTCAACAGTTAGTGAAATATCGTAAAGCGAAAAATCGCCAAGGCGAAGACTGATGTTCTTAATTTCGAGCATACTGTTGATTCTTTGACAGTGAGCGCATAAGTATAAATACAGCAAGGCAGATGACAACAAATACTGCTGCAACGGGTCGTGCGTAAGAAAGACCAAAAGAGGTGAATCGTTCCCAAATCATGACGGGTGTGATCATCGGATGATATGCGATAATAATTACTGCACCAAATTCGCTGAGGCCGCGTGCCCACATCATTATAAGACCTGAGATAACTGATCTTTTGGCAAGAGGAAGAGAAACAGTGAAAAATACTCTCCAGGGTGAAGCACCAAGATTGAGTGCTGCCTTTTCCAACTTTTCAGGTACAGCGGCAAATCCATCCCGGGCTGCATTGATCAGAAACGGAATACTCACAAAAGACATAGCCAGAATAATCCCTGCAATGCCACCAATAAACTGAATCCCGATGGATTCGCCTGCAACACCAAGCCAGGTGCCACGGCTTACAATACCAAGTATGGCAATACCAGCAGCTGAATGAGGAATTACTACCGGAAGATCAACAATCCCATTTATAATGTTCCTGCCTGGAAAATTTTTACGTGCAAGCAAATAAGCTAACGGCACCGCCGCAATTCCAAAAATGATGGTTGCCAGAAACGAACTGGCAAGTGTAAGCCGGATGCTTGATAAAACTTCTCTGTCGCTTATCGTTTCTACATACTGTGATCCGGTGGTTTTCAAAAACATCCCGGTGAGTGGCGCAATGATGAAAAGCAGCATCAGCCCGCTGAAAAATAAAAATACCAGATTTAGTTTCCGGCTTTTTAACATGATGTTTTTTTTGCAAAATTAAGAAAAGAGCATAATTCACAGTACTCCTATTAAGAAAGCAAACCGGTATTGAATTTTTTGAGCTGATACCAGAATTTTTTTCAAATCGGGATTGAAAAAATTGCATAAATTTACACTTTTAAAAAATCCGGTCTATGAAAACAAGAGTAACTTTTCTTTTAGTTGTGTTGCTGGCATTAACCTCAAATGCAGTTGCTCAGCAGGTCATTGCTACTGCCGGCGGCTATTTTCAAAATCAGGAAATGTCGATGAGCTGGACGGTGGGAGAGCCGGTGATTGAGACATTCACGGGTGCTGAGGTGATTCTTACCCAGGGTTTTCAGCAACCCTATAATTTTTACCTTACACAACTGATTAGTGTCCCTGCCGGATGGAGCGGAATTTCCAGTTATGTTGACCCCCTGATGAAAAGTGTGGAAACAATTTTTGAACCCTTTTCGACAGATTTTATCATACTTTCGGCCATGGATGGATATTATTATCCGGCTGGCGGCACCAATACCCTTGTCAATTGGAGTAACGAAACCGGATATCAGATCAAGACAGCCAATGCTTTTGATATTTCCATGACAGGTGCAAAAATTACTGACCCGACAGCAGAGTTGCAGACTGGCTGGAATCTTATGCCGGTGATGGTTTCCTGTGTTACGGGCATATCTGATTTATTTGCCGGCACAACAGGTTTAAAAATGGTGAAGGAAGTAGCAGGTGCTGGTGTCTTTTGGCCGGAATACAGTATAGTTACTCTTTCGGAACTTGTACCCGGGAAAGCTTACTGGGTGGCAATGGAAAATAGCACAAGTGTAACTTTTCCGGGATGTTCAAAAAGTAATTTTCTGCCTGTACATTCTGTACAGCTACAAAATAAATCACCCTGGAACAATCAGCATTTTACCTCTCTTTCGCATCCGGTTGCCTTTAAGCCGGGCATACACTTTTCAGCAGGTGCTGAAGCCGGCGATATAATTGGTGTTTTTTCGCCGGAAGGACTTTGCGCCGGTATGTCTGAAATTACCGATCCCCTGGCTGGCCTGGCTGTGATTGCTTTTGCCGACGATCCTACAACACCAGAAAAAGATGGATTTGTTTATGGCGAACTGTTTCAGTTTAAACTATACAGGAATAAACTTAACCAGGAATTTAACCTCGTGCTTTCCTATGATCAATCATTGCCAAATACAAACCAGTTTGAAGCAAATGGAATGTCGGCTGTAAATAACATTGAATCAATAACCTATATCACGGAAGACAATCTTCAGGTGATAAGCGGGATTTTCCCAAATCCAAATGACGGGCAGTTTTCTCTTGCATTAAGTCATTGGCCGGGGAATTTACTCATCGAATTATACGATTCAAGAGGAACAGTGCTGAAAAGATTTTATCCGGGTACTAAACTGAGTGGATCTTCCTTCCATTTTGATCTGCAGCAATTTCCCGCCGGGGTTTACTTCCTGAAACTGATTGATCGAACAATAACAGAAACGAAAAAAGTAGTCATTCACCACTTCTGATGAATGTAGTTTTTCATGTCTGTCGCAAAAAATTAACGGGAAAATAATTTTTTTAAAAATCACAAGCTCCAAAATTTTTGCCTTTTATTCACCGGCTGAAGATTTGGGCTAAACTGATTTTCAGTACTATGGAATAAAAATAGTTTTAAAGGCCATTTTTTATAGTTTTTTGATTAAAATTGCCGAAGGTTTTTTTGAGAATAATTTGCACGGATTGTTCGATTAATAGCCATCAATCAAAGCAAATGATTCAGTTAACATTCAGCCAATAAAAGTGAGATGAAGCAACTTTTGAAAGATCTATGGCTTGCTGTAACTCTTATTCTTGCAGCAACGGTGATTTTGTTGCTGTCCGACAGACAGCAGAGGTTACAGTCGGACAGAGAGAATGCGGAAACCTTTCCTGACATTGCCATCATGCAGATTAATTCGACTTCATTGCTCGATGCGCATGTCGAAGGGGTTATCAGCCGGCTGAAAGAGAAAGGTTATTATGCCCATGACGGAAGCAATGTACGCCGGTTCAATCCACAGGGTGATTTCAGCACAGCCAACAGCATTGCCGGGGATATTGTAAATGGCCCTTACAAAATAGTGATTACCTCAAGTACAGTTGCTATGCAGGTTTTTGCTAAAGCAAATCAGAAAGGAAAGAAAATTCATGTTTTCGGCGCAGTAACTGATCCGTTCGGAACCGGTACAGGAATTAACGGACCGGAACCAAATCAGCATCCGTCACATATGGCTGGTATAGGTACTTTCCAACCTGTGGAAAGGGCTTTTGAAATCATAAAAGAATTGAACCCGAAGATAAAACGGGTTGGTGTGGTTTGGAATCCCGGTGAACAATGCTCGGAAGCCTGCTTATTACTGGCCAGAGCTTTTTGTAAAAGTAATGGGATTGAACTGATTGAAGCCAATGCAACCAATACTTCGGAAGTGTCTGAAGCCTTACGCTCACTGATTGCCAGAAATGTTGAAGCAATCTGGAGTGGAGGAGATACTGTTGCAACCGCATCCATCAGAATGATTATTAATATTGCGTCAGATGCTGGTATTCCGGTTTTTACCAATGATCCGTCAGACGCAGATGCTGGTGCATTGTTTGGATTGGGAGCTGATTATTTTACAGTCGGGAAATATACTGCCGACATTGCGGTAAAAATTCTTGAAGGCGCCGATCCTGCTTCTTTTTCCGTTAAAAATGTCCTGCCGGAATTGTTGCGCTTTAACCATGAAAGATTCAATTCTTTAAGTGGTCAATGGACGATTACCCAAAAGATGAAGGAATTGATTGAAGAAAGTGATCTGAAAAATTCTTCAGGATTGAAGACCCTTGATTTTGCACTCTTGAAGGAAAAAGGAATTGAACCGGATATGGCCATGATTGAGCAGGCTGAAAGGTACCTTAATCTTTCAGTGAGAAAAAACCGGCATTCAAAAGTAGCCATCATCAATCTGGTTGATAATCTTTTACTGGATGAAGCTGAACAGGGTGTTTATGCTGCTTTTGATGAAAGCGGATTACAGCCGGAAAAGGATTATGTCATCAAAAAATACAGTGCACAAGGCGAGATAGCCCAATTACCACAAATAATTGATGCTGTTGTGCAGGAACATCCTGATGTGATTATTACAATCACTACGCCTGCTTTGATTGCTATTGCCAAAAAAAAGCTGAATATCCCAGTGGTTTTCACTGTTGCAAGCGATCCCTATAAACTGAAGATTTTCAGGTCCGGACGACCGGATAATATTTGCGGGGTTCATGACAATCCGCCGGTTGGTGAACTTTTAGATATGGCTATCATGCATATCGAAGATTTAACTGCTGTCGGAATTGTTTATGATGCTGCACAAATGAATTCCTTAATTTCGGTTGAAAAGCTCCGAAAAGCAGGCAAAGAAAAAAATATTCACGTTTTTGAGGCAACAGCTTCATCAATCAACGAACTGGGAATGGCAACCCAATCTCTGATACAACGCGGCGCACAGGTAATTATCCTTTCAGCTGATAATCTTGCCTACACTGGTTTTTCCTCAATTTTTCGTGTGACACAGGCTTCTGATATCCCTGTTTATACTACCGACCCAAGTCTGGTTGAGCAGGGTGCTACAGCTGCTTATGGCGATAGTTTTTTCGAATGGGGAAAGCAATCCGGTAAGATGGCGATAAAAATACTTGCCGGCATGCCTCCTGAACATTTACCCATTACCGAAACAGTGTTCAAACAACGGATTGAACCAAAAGATGGGAAAACGAATCATGTTTCCGATAAGAAATTTCAATTGAGGATGGTGCTTTACAGTGAGACTGAATTTGCTGAACGCTGTAGGGATGGTTTGCTGGATGGAATAAAAAATGCAGGATTTGTCGAAAACCAGGATTATGATCTTCGCATATATAATGCCCAGGGCGATATGTCCACTTTATCAAGCATTATGAATACTGTCAAAGCTGACAGGGTAGATTTACTGATGGTTATTTCGACCCCCACTTTGCAGGCTGCATTGCGTCAGGCTGGCAGCGACACCAGAATAGTTTTCACTGGTGTGGGAGACGGAGTGAGGGCTGGAGCAGGAAACAGCGAAACTGACCACCTGCCTAATGTTACAGGAATTACCACACGTTCTCCTTTTGAAGGAATGGCTCGTATCATAAAATCTACTTTGCCTTCAGCCCGACGGGTGGGAACACTTTTTACCCCGGCAGAAATCAACAGCGAATTGTACAAGAACTGGTTTAAAGAGGCATTGGAAAAAGAAGGCATTGAGCTGTTTACCGTACCCGTTACTTCAAGTGCTGACGTAGCACAGGCTGCTGCTGAACTTTGCGGAAATAATATAGACCTGCTTTGCCAGGTGGTTGACAATCTCACCCGTCCCGGATTTGCACTAATATCCCGAAAAGCTGCCGAAAACCAACTGCCGGTTTTTGTTTTCGACAGCGATCAGATGAAACATGGCGGTGCCATTGGTCTTTCACGCGATTACTACGATGCAGGATTGGAAGCGGCTGTGTTGGCAGTGAGAGTGCTTCGGGGTGAAAGTCCTTCTTCCATTCCGTTTATGAATACCCGGTCAGAAAAATTGCTGATTAATAAAGATTTAGCAAAAAAATATAACCTGATTATCTCAAACGACCTGTGGGAAAAAGCGACAATTTTTTCCCCTGAAAAAGATTAGAAGATCATGCAGATTACCAGTGAAATCAGAGGGAAATATTTAGTTATCAGAGCATCCGGAAGACTTGATGTGAGCTGGGCAGAGCATTTTGCCGAAACACTTCTCACACATGTAAGGCATGGCCATCATCATTTGTTGGTTGACGCCTCGGAAATCGTTTTTTTAAGCTCGGCAGGAATACGTTCTTTGATGCGGATTTATAAAGAACTGCTAACCGTAAAAGGAAGTTTTTTTGTAATTAAACCGACCACATTTGTTAAAAATACCCTGGAAACAAGTGGTTTAAGCATGTTGCTGGCAAGCGATTACCCGGAAGATTTTCCCTCATCGTCCTCATCCGGTGAAATGTCAGGCGGGACTTCAGGAGAATTATATGTATTAAAAGAAAATGCTGTGCTGGAGCTTTCAATTCCTGCTGACTGGAAACCCTGGCAAATCGTTAAGTCCGGAATGGCAGTAGATTTGGAATTTCCCCCGGAGACTTTTGCACTGGGCATTGGTTGCCCTTCGGAAGATGTTGGTAGTCTCACAAATAGTTTTGGGGAATTTTTGGCTGTTCATGGGAATGTTGTTTATCAGCCTCCCAACGAAGACAGCCGCCCTGATTACCTTTTGGGTGAAAAGGATTTTGTTCCCAGAATGACAGCAATTCAGGCTTTGGTATGCAAAGGCGAACTTTCTCATCTTTTTCGTTTTTCTCCGGATGAAAAAAAGTTTACTTATGAATTGGATGAATTACTGCAGATAGTGCTAAAAAGCACGAAATCAACATTTGCCGGTTTTGTTATTCTGGGTGAGGTTGAAGGTCTTGTGGGTTCTGCTCTGATCAAATCGCCGGGCCTGATGGAAAAAGAATTTGACGGGAGTTATCCCGAAGTATGCAACTGGCTTTCATTTTCAGGGGAGAAGGTGCATAGTGGTCAGCAGGCTTTGGTTTTTGGTTTGGTTTCTTCTTCTCCGGAAGGGAAGAGAATTATTAATCATAATGAAAACGATGAGGCTTTGGCAATACATGCCCATGCTTCAGTTTTTCCTTATCGGCCACTGCAAAACGGAAAAATTGACCTGAAAACAAATCTGGAAAGATTTTTTAACGGGCCTCCGCCTCTTGCACTGTTTCATCTTGTCAATGATTCCCGGTCAGGAAGCGGAGTAGGGCAGAGTTCATTTATTCGCGGTGCATGTTGGTGTGCACCGGTAAAAAGTATGGAGGGCATAGTATGAGTCTTGTAATTGGAGCTTTCACGATGGGTTTGATCCTTTCTTTGCTTTCGCTGGGAATGCTCATTAGCTTCAGGATGATAAAATTTACGGATATAACCGTTGATGGTTCAATCACGCTGGGGGCAGCACTGGCTGCAGTGCTCATAACTCAGGGCTGGTCGCCGTGGATTGCTACATTGATGGCCTTTCTGGCCGGTTCTCTGGCCGGAATGATAACCGGAATTTTACATACAAAATTTAAAATTCAAATGATCCTCGCCGGTATTCTGATGATGACAGCACTGTATTCTGTCAATCTCCGAATTATGGGCAGGAGCAATATCCCCCTACTTGATACAGGTACCGTTTCAAGCGGGATAGAAGCCATTTTTGGAATGTCAGGAAGTGAATCAGGCGGGGTGAATGTGCTCGGCTGGATCATTTCCTTCACTGACATGGCGGTGTTTGTTCACAGTCTTTTGTTTTGCATAATTACAGGAATATTGCTGACATTATTTCTGATGACTCACTTTGGAACAGCCGTCAGAGCAACCGGAAACAATGCCCAGATGGTTCGTGCGCAAGGAATTAATAACAACATCATGGTTGTTTTTGGTTTGGCACTTTCCAACGGGTTGGTTGCACTTTCGGGTGCTTTACTTGCCCAGTTCCAGGGGTTTGCCGATGTACAGATGGGTATTGGAATGATGGTATGGGGGCTGGCAAGTGTTATCATTGGTGAAGCACTGGTGGGACGCAGAAGCATAGGTTTGGCAATAACGGGAGCTGTGCTTGGGACTATACTGTTCAGATTGCTTATTGCCATTGCCCTTCGATGGGGATTAAATCCAAATGACCTGAAACTGGTAACGGCAATTTTTGTTTTTCTTGCTCTGGTCACCCCGTCATGGATGAAAAAAATCGGAGAATCATTGTTTGGAGGAACACGCCATGCTTGAAATAAAAAATGTTTCGAAAACTTTTTTTCCGCATACGGTAAATGAAGTTGCTGCTTTAAAAAACATCAGCCTGAAAATTGATGAAGGAAGTTTTACCTGCATTATTGGAACAAACGGATCGGGGAAAAGTACTTTACTTAATGCTGTTGCGGGAAGTTTTGAGCCGGATCGGGGAGAAATAATTCTGGATGGAAACAAAATTACCAAATGGCCTGAATATAAGAGAGCATTGCATATTGGCAGAGTTTTTCAAAATCCTTTTGCCGGTACAGCTGCAGATATGACCATCGCCGAAAATATAGTACTGGCCATGCGCAGGGGACGTACCCGTAATCTGAGCCGTGCAGTAACGAAAGCTGTTCGTGCTGAGATGGCAGAGCGTGTAAGCATGCTCAGGATGGGTCTCGAAACCAGGCTTGATAACCCGATAGGAACGCTTTCCGGCGGGCAGCGGCAGGCACTTACATTGCTAATGGCCACCTGGCTTAAACCAAAACTCCTGTTGCTTGACGAACATACTGCAGCACTTGATCCGAAAACTGCTGCCAAAGTTGCTGACCTTACACGATTTATCATTGAAAAAGATAAACTTACTGCATTGATGGTAACTCACTCTATGCAACAGGCCGTTGATTTGCCTGACAGGATTGTCATGATGCACAAGGGCAGCATTATAGCCGATTTCAGGGATGAAATGAAACACAGGGTGCGAATACCAGATCTGATGCGGATATTCGACCGCGTGCAAAAACGTGACTTATTCGATCAATCAGTTGCCGACATGCTGGCTGTGCAATACCTGTAATCACTTTTAAACCATCGAAACTAAGCAATAGATTTGCGTTGATCACTTTTCTTTGATAATAAAATCTGACCGATTATGAAAATTATATGTATTGGCCGAAACTATGTGGAACACGCACTTGAGCTGAACAATCCGATACCTGCAGAACCGGTTTTTTTTCTTAAACCTGATACGTCGCTGATTATTCGAAACCGGCCGTTCTTTTACCCTGAATTTTCATCAAATATTCATTACGAGGTTGAACTGGTGCTGAAAATCAAAAAAAATGGAAGACATGTACATCCGGATTTTGCCCATGCTTATTTTGATGAAATTGGTATTGGTATTGACTTTACCGCAAGAGATGTTCAGGACAGACTGAAGCAAAAAGGACTTCCCTGGGAAGCAGCCAAGGCTTTTGACGGTTCTGCACCAATTGGAACTTTTATGCCGGTTAGCAGGTTTCAGGATATTAAAAATATCAGATTCAGCCTGCTTAAAAATGGTGAGATTGTGCAGGAAGGAAATTCCGGGTTAATGATGTTTGATTTCAACAGTATTCTTGTGCATGTTTCAAAATATGTTACCCTGAAAATGGGAGATTTGATTTTTACAGGTACACCGGTGGGTGTGGGGCCGGTAAAGATTGGAGATCGTCTCGAGGCATTTATTGAAGATGAACGTTTACTCAAATGTGATGTGAAATAGTAAGAAAAATTTAAGATGGATGATTATCTTAATTTAAAAATGGTTACTTTTGCAACCGGTTTTGAACAAAAACCCATGTAGTTATTCCGTAGCACAATTGTCCGCCGGTTGGCGGATGACTACGGAAGAGAAGATTTGACATCATGGCTCCGTAGCTCAATTGTCCGCCGGTTGGCGG
>RZYY01000441.1 GCA_009930115.1 Sphingobacteriia bacterium
TTCCTACACTGTTCGTACCGCGCCTTACAATTTAGTGGCCGACCAAATGTTGGGGATGACTGAGCCCGAAAAGGGATCATTCAAACAGCAATATCCGTTTTTAGTCCTTCTAAAACTTCGAGGTGCTATTCTGAAACCTGAAATCAGTTTCGAAGTTCAGCTTTTGCCCGAAGATAAGGGTATTCTCGACGGATCGGTCAATCAAAAACTCATATTGCTCAACAATGATCCATCCACACTTAATAAGCAGGTTTTTGCATTGTTGGTACTAGGTCGATTTGTGCAGGAAGATCCATTACAATCCGAATCGGTTGGTACATCAGCACTTCTACGTTCTACAGTAGGTAATTTTCTGTCGTCGCAGCTCAATAAATTAAGTTCCCAATTTATTCCGGGTATTGAAATGAACTTTGATATTCAATCGTATGATGATTATCAAACAGGTGAAGCACAGGGACGAACACAGGTAGAAGTGGGAGTGAAAAAACAACTTTTCGACGAACGACTTAGCGTTCAGATTGGTGGAACGGTTGATGTGGAAGGTGAAAGAGCAAAGCAGAATTCAGCCAGCGATATTGCCAGCGATGTAACTGTGGAATACAAACTGACCGAGGATGGTCGTTATCGGTTGAAAGGATTCAGGCATAATCAGTACGAAGGAGCGCTCGAAGGACAACTCATTGAAACCGGAGCAGGAGTGGTGTATGTGCGCGATTTTAATAAATGGAAAGAGTTTTTCAAGAAACCGGAAAAGAAGAAAAAAGCAGAGACCCAAAGTGCTGAAGATAGAAAAGATTAAATGAAAAATAAAAAATATATAGTAAACAATGGCTTTTGGTGCGGATTTGTAATCCTTGCTAATAGAGGATTGTGGCTATTCTTTATTTGCCTCCTTCTTGCTTCATGTTCCGGTACAAGGCATTTACCCGAAGGCGAAAAACTTTATACGGGAGCTGAAATAGACCTGCAAACAGCTGATGACGTGGATGAAAAACAAATCGTTTCAGCGGCTAAGGCCGTCGTTCGCCCAGATCCCAATGATCACTTTTGGGGGATGCGTCCCAAACTTATACTTTATCAGGCAGCAGGTGAAAACCCAACCGGAAGATTTAAAAAATGGCTCAAAAAAAGAGGAGAACTACCTGTTTTGATTTCGCAACTTAAGCCCGGAATTACTGCAGACATTATTGACGCCCGATTGTTTAATATGGGTATTTTTAATAGTAATACCGAATTC
>RZYY01000442.1 GCA_009930115.1 Sphingobacteriia bacterium
AATTTTGATTTTAGCCAAGAAATAAAAATCAATCGTGTATCAAAGCAACAGCTCTTACAGGACAGCCGTCTCCAGATTTTATTTTGAGAGGAAATGCACTAAAATCAAATTGTATCCTTGTTAAAAGATTGAGATTGGTCAGGTTTTCAATGATTATCAGACCTTTACCTAAAAGCAATTGATGATTGGGAAACTTTTCCGAATTGACGGGATCAACCGAACAAACATCCAGTCCTATGCCTTTGAGTTGAAATTCAGAAAGAAGACTTGCTGCTTCCACGGATAAAACAGGGAAGCTTTGATAATAAACTGACGTTCCCCAATGAGTATCCCAACCGGTATAAATTAATGCAAAATCAATATTGGCAAGTTCGGATGCAAAAGGTTGAATGTCTTTGGCAGTTATTTCCTCATTCTGACTGATGTGAGAGCAGTCGATAAGCAAACCTCTGCCAAAGAACTTTTTCACGGGAATCTTATCCAGGGTGTCTCCGTCAGCGATGAAGTGTGCAGGAGTGTCAAGATGTGTTCCGGAGTGAGTGATCAATGACATTCTGATTACCTGGTAACCATCAGTTTTGTGTGTGTTTTTAAATTCAAATACGGGGGATGGTTCTCCTGGGTAAGCCGGCATATTATTTTCCATCAGATGAGCCAGGTCAATTATTTCCATATTATTATTTTTAGTTTTAGTGGTTTCAGAACTTACCATTTGACTGTTTTTCTTTTTAGAGGTATGGTCATGCATCTTGTTCTACCTTAACCATTTGATAGTTCTGATCCTTCGATTTTTATAACGAATTTTTTATAGTTATGCGGATTGATCTTATTGCTGATGACCTCGTTTGCAGGAATTATTTCGTACCCGTTTTTGTTCATTACTTTCAATGTATAAATATTACGGCTGTAACCGATAACCTTTCAGGGGCCAAGAGCGAAAAAATTGGCGCCGCTGTGCCATTGTTCACTACCCTGAATCCAAAGTTCTGCCTGAACACCACAAATAATTGGTTTAAGATCAAAGCCAAAATTTGTAAGTGCTTCGAGGATGTCTTTTTCTTCCCTGATTATCACTTTTTGATTGTTTATTTCAATAAGAATTGTTTTAAAACGGTTGGGTTGCATCACTACCGGTTTCAGAACCATGCATTCGTTTTGACTCAGAAAAGTGAAACCCACATACAGGTGCCTGAATGATAACAGATTCTAAGTCATCAATTTCGGAGTATACTCCAA
>RZYY01000443.1 GCA_009930115.1 Sphingobacteriia bacterium
ATAAAAATCGTACACCTCCAATAGGACAGAATAGTTGCCAGCTTCATAAAAGGAGATTGTAGGATTATTCAAATATGATTCCGTGAAATATCCATAGGGACCAGTAATAATCCATTTACAATTATACGAATAATAAAAACCAGTGACGTCCTCATTAAAGTGGATGAAACTTCCCTGCACTGCCGGTTCAGGATTCCAGCTAAAATCGACGGTGTAGCCGGAATTGGGGTTTTCATATACATAAAATTGTTTTGAAAACACATCGCTTGCCTGGGTAGTAATATTTTTAACTTTTAAGGAAAATGTAGTATTCGTTCCATTCGTAAATTCAATTGGATTAGGATTTTGATCAGTACATTCAATAATGCCATCGCCATTAAAATCCCATTCATAGGTATCAATTTCACCGCATGAAGTGTTGGTAAAAAATACCGTGCACGGTGTAAACAAACTTGTTTGTGAAAACGAAAAATTTGCCACCGGGTCAAGGGACACATTTTGAGGATAAACCGTTACTAATGATTCTTTCATCTCTACATCGTAGTTGCCCAATGTGTTACAAGCTTCAAGCGTAACTGTAAATTGCTGGGGTGAATTGCCTTGATTATAAAATGTATAGGTTGGATTCTGCACACTACTTGTACCCCAACCATCGCCAAAGTCCCATTGCCACGAATTGGGATTCCCGCTTGTAATATCGGCAAAATTAATTGTAAAGGGGGAATTCCCGTAAAGTTCACCATTATCACTGACCGATTCAGCTACGAAATCTGCCTTCAGATAGGTTTCAGGATCGTAAACCTCGATGTTGTGTTGGAGTAAGTCAACAAGATTATCACCATCAAACAATTGAATTTGGATCATATAATTTCCTGCGGAATTATTACTTAAAAATGATATTGGAGGAGGATTTTTCCCCACGAATTCATCAGGAGAAGTATAGGCATTTCCAAAAGACCAACGCCAAACATAGTTGATCTCGTCATATCCTGAGGTCAGGTTCGTGATGTTAACAACAGTTACTTCACCCATTGGAATAAGTGAAGGGGCAAAGGAAAATGCAAGCATACATGATGATATTTCAAATATATGGTTTTGATCTGGTCCAGGACATGGAGCAGGAACCCATGTCCCCTTGTCCTTTTCACCCTGTTGCCTGATAGAGATCGTTTGAGGGTTGGTTTGAAGTTGGTTTCCGGCGACGTCCAGTCCTTCAATCTTTAATGTGTGTAAAC
>RZYY01000036.1 GCA_009930115.1 Sphingobacteriia bacterium
GATAATACTGTGCAATAAAGGCAAAACGTAAGCTGCTGTTTTACCTGTTCCCGTTTGTGCACAGGCAATCAGGTCATGACCTTTGAGAATGACCGGAATGGCTTTTAACTGTATTGGAGTTGGCTTATTAAAACCTACAGCCTCCAAACCTTCATTAATATCAGGATGAAATTTGAATGAAACGAATGTCAAAATCTTGTATTTAATATTTAGTTGATGTCAAAGTAAGTCATTAGAAATTATAATGGCAATCTTATTCTCAGAATCAGTTTGTTTACCATATTTCTTTCAAGAAGGAGGACATTTGCCGTTGTAGTATTTCAGCCTGTTGCCTTGCTTTTTCAGCAAAATTTTTTCCTGATGAAGCAAAAATAATACCCCTTGAAGAATTGATAAGCAGGCCGCAATCCTTGTTCAGGCCGAACCTCGATACTTCTTTCAGACTACCTCCTTGTGCCCCGACCCCGGGGATTAGTAAAAAATGATCAGGAATAATTGTTCTGATGTTTGTAAGCATCTCAGCTTTTGTAGCACCAACCACATACATCAAATTACCGGTATTGCCCCATTCTTTTGAAACTTTAATAACATGCTCAAAAAGTTGTTCTTTCTGATCAATCTTCAAATTCTGAAAATCCCTTGCTCCCTCATTTGAAGTTAAGGCCAGCAAGACAACCCATTTATCCTGATAAGTAAAAAATGGTAATACTGAATCTTTTCCCATAAAAGGCGAAACAGTAATGGCGTTAAAACCCAGTCCATGTGGTGGTGTTGCTAAAAATGCTTTGGCATACATGGCTGATGTGTTACCTATATCACCACGTTTTGCATCGGCAATGGTGAAAACGACATCTTTATATGTATCGAGATACCGGATTGTTTTTTCCAGACTTTGCCATCCTTCTATTCCATTACTTTCGTAAAAGGCGATATTGAGCTTGTATGCTGCAGTAAGGTCATGGGTAACGTCAATAATAGATTTGTTAAATTCAAAAACCGGGTCAACGGAAGATTTCAGGTGGGATGGGATTTTGGCTGGATCGCTGTCGAGACCGATGCAAAGATAACTTTGTTTTTTTTTGATGATTTCGATAAGTGCTTCTCGGTTCATTTTTTCTTTTTAAAGTCGGAATTCGGATTAATTTGTCAGTTGAAACGAAAACTCTGATTTTTTTAAAACGAAAAAAGAGCCACTTTAAAGCGACTCTTTGTGGATATAATTTTTGATTTCAGGAAAAAAATCTGGATATTTTTTCAGCTATTATTTTTCTGCTTTCAGCTATATCTGATTTTCTGATTTTTTTGATACCTTCTGAAAGCCGGTCATATTCTGCTTTAGCTGTTTTGGTAAGATTAGGCAGAACCTTGTCTCTGACTTCATCAGTAGCATCCTGAAGCGCATACAAAAGATTCTCTGCATCAATTTCTTTCAGCAACGTTTTAATTTTTGCATTGGATAGTTCTTTGATTCGGTCAAAAGATTCTGAGTCAGGCTTGTTTGCAGCAATAATATCCTGAACTTTTTTTCTGGTGTTTTTAACAGCTTTTTTAGCGGCTGCTGATATGTCTTTGCTCAATTCATCAACTTTTTCAATGATTCTTTCACTGTCTGATTTTTGACAATTTTCCTCTACCCGCATGGTAAAATCAGAGAGTACATTCATGTAGTTGATGAAAGCTTCATACGGGGAATTGTATGGATTGAAATATTTGTGCACATCTCCATCGGAAAACCATTTGGTGCACATGTAATAAAAATGATCGCTGTTTTGCAGTCTGTACCAGTCTGTTAAGATTTCCTGGTTGTCACAGTTTTTAATCTTTGATTCAAGATCGTATAGTTTATTAAAAGCTTCATCCTGCATTTCATTTCCCAGCCAGGCGGTGATGTCGCGTTCTTCGTCCGCCCAGGAAATAGGATAGGGGACATGGATGGGAGCAATGGTTTGCAGTTCTTTTTCCAGTTCGGCAGGTGTGGAAAATTTAAATTTTTTGGTTTTTAAAATTTTAGCGGGGAGCGCTGCCATAAAATCAAATATTCCTGTTTCTCTCCACTGGTGTTCACCGAAAGTTTCATAGTCCATGAAAAGATTGATGACATCTTCATTTTTATCCAGACTTGAAAGCCAGTCAGTGAATTTTTCTGCAGTAAGCGGCCATTCCGACCAGCCATGATTAGAAAATCTGAAGGCGATATCGTCGCTGAGCGTATGGTTTTTCAGTAGAATTTTAAGTTTTGGTTCGCGGGCATTGCAATACATGAAATTGGGACTTTTCCAGCCAAGAACGTGTTTGGCACCTTCGGTTAGCATAAGTGAATAACCCATTTCATGAATCAGTGATCCAATTTCATCGGAATAGATCAATTCGGTGTTTCTGAATGTTGTGGGTCGGACGCCAAAAAGTGATTCGATTTTATTGCTGTGTAATTCAACCTGTTTAAAAAACTCGTCTTTGCTGCGCAACGAGGCTAATGAGTGTGCGTATGTTTCAGCCAGAAATTCAACATTTCCGGTATCAGCTAATTTTTTGAAACTTTGAATAACCTCTGGTGCATATAACTCTAATTGTTCTATGGCATGCCCGGTGAGGGAAAAGGCAACTTTAAAATCTTTCCCGTGTTTTTTAAAAAGTTTCAGCAACAGGTCATTCATTGGTAAATACGACTTTTGCGCAACGCGGCTCATAATGTGACTATTTTCAAAGTCGTTGTAATAGTAATGATCGTGACCCATGTTGAAAAACCGATAGGTTTTGAGTCTGAATGGTTGATGTACCTGAAAATAAAAACAAATTGATTTCATATTTTGACTTGATTGTTAGCTTATTGGTTGGTTATGATTGAAATAATGACTGATAAACCTGCACAATTTTGTAGGCTGCGTTGTCCCATTTAAGGCTGTCCACTTCATCTTTTCCGTATTTTCTGAATATTTTACCGAGTGATTCGTAATGTAGTAATCCGTAGATAGCGTCAGCCATTCCATGGACATCCCAGAAATCCACTTTCAGGGCATGTTTAAGAATTTCAGCTACGCCTGATTGTTTACTGATGACTACGGGAACATTGGATCGCATTGCTTCAAGAGGGACAATTCCGAAAGGTTCTGAAACTGATGGCATTACGAAAACGTCGCTCAGCATGAACATTTTATCTACATCAGTCCCCCTAAGGAAGCCGGTAAAGTGAAATTTCGTTCCGATTTTCAGTTGAGCTACCCGCTTGATCATTTTGTTCATTAAATCGCCTGATCCTGCCATTACAAAGCGTACGTCAGGGTCATGCTTGAGCACGATATTAGCAGCTTCGATAAAATATTCCGGACCTTTTTGCTGGGTTAATCTTCCAAGAAAGGTCACCACTTTTTCTTTAACATAACGTTTTACTTCATCTACCTCCTTATCAGTAGGTTCAACAGCATTATGCACGGTAAAAACTTTATCAGGGTTTATTCCGTATTTTTCGATGACAATATTTCTGGTAAGGTTGCTGACGGTGATTACTCTGTCAGCTTCTTCCATTCCTTTGCGTTCAATATCGTAAATATTCTGGTTTATGTTTATTCCCGAGCGGTCAAATTCAGTAGCATGCATATGAACGACAAGCGGTTTTCCGGAAACTTTTTTTGCGGCTATTCCGGCTGAATAGGTCAACCAGTCGTGAGCGTGTATCAGATCATAATCCAAATTTTTGGCGATGCCTGCTGCAACAAGGGCATAGCGGGAAACTTCAGCCATCAGGTCGGAACCGTATTTTCCGGAAAAATTGAATTTGGTGCTGGTTACTTTTTTGGTCAACTCCGTACTTTCAAGATTGTTTTCTTCAACCAGGCGGGCAAATTCCTGTGGTCCGACGTATGGGATGAGGTTAGAACCGATTTCCATGTAGGTTATCTTTTTCCAGAATTCTTTGTAGGCTTCATCGGTCGAATCTACAATAATGTCGCTTGCATTTACCAGTCTGACGGCTGATTGGTCTTCATCGCCAAAAGCTTTGGGAACAACAAAAATTGTTTCAATATTCTGATTGGCCAGGCCTTTGGTCATACCGTAACATGCTGTGCCTAAGCCTCCCGAAATGTGGGGAGGAAACTCCCATCCAAACATTAATACTTTCATGAGCAAATCCTGTTACTTCTTAAATATGTTGAATGTGATTATTTAAATTCGTTGATCATCTCGTTTATTCGTAAAAGCTCAGCAACCGAGGTTGCCATTGAAATGGCTCCGGAAGGATTATGAGGCGGGTCGCCGTCAAAAATTTCGGATATTGTGGTAATACCATAAGTTTGCATCTCTGCTTCCAGCTCATTAAACAGGTTTTTAACTATTTGCAAACCTCCTTTTTTATAAACTTTCAGGTAGGCTTCTGAATAATGCCCGCTTAACCATGCAACTACTGAGCCTTGATGGTAAGCTTCGTCACGCTCGCTGGCATTTCCACGGTAAACTCCCTTGTATTTTAAGCTTTTTGGAGTGAGTGACCGAAGGCCTTTCGGGGTTAATAATTCGCGTTCTATAATGTCAATTATTCGTTTTTGCTGAATGTTAGTCAGCGGTGAATATGGCATTGAGATGGCCAGCAATTGATTGGGACGAACCGACCAGTCTTTGAAATTTCCATTGGTAAAATCGGCCAGGTATCCTTTATTCTCATCCCAAAATTCTGTAATAAATGATTGTCGGATCAATTCCGGTAATTCTTTCCACTGGCCGGTGAATGTTGAATCTTTTGCTGCTTTTGCCAAATCGAGGCTGAATTTGATAGCGTTGTACCACATTGCATTTATTTCCACAGGTAATCCAATGCGCGGTGTTACAGGCTTTCCGGCTACATATGCATTCATCCAGGTAACTGCATTACCTGATTCTCCGGCAAACAATAAGCCGTTTTCCTGCATTTTGATATTGTAGGAGGTACCTTCGCGATAGGAATTCAGGATCAGTTTCATCACTTTCCCATAGTCACGCCAGATTTTTGACGGCTCCTTAGTTTTTTCAGCAAGTTTTTGCAAAGCCCAGAAAAACCACAACTGTGTATCTGCAGAGTTATATTCTGTATGCTGATTAAGCACTGCATTATGGAAAAAAGGTCCCTTCATGTTGGCTATCATCGAATCAACCACTTCTCTGAAAGTCTTGAAGTCATTCTGTGTCAGGAGCAATCCTGGTAATGACATAAAGGTATCACGACCGATGCTTCCATACCAGGGATAACCTGCTATTATTTCAGTTTTGGTTTTGGAGTGGACAATAAACTGTTGGGCGGCATTGATCAAACAGTTTTGAAAAGAATTTCGGGGTAGCCTTTTTTTTCCTTCATTATCAAAACGTTTTTTCATACCGGCCGGATTGATTTCTTCTGTTCCGGCTGCAAGTATTATGGATTCTCCTTTTGCAATCGGAAGCTCAAAAAAGCCGGGGACATATAGATCTTCAACCGCTTCGTATCCTCTGAGACTTTCATGGGTGTACTCAATATTGTAGTACCAGTCGGGTACATGGGTATATTCGGGCTTTTTCGAAAACTGAATATAGAGTGGTGAATAGCCTTCATACATCACTATTTTAATGCCGTTTTTTGCATTTTCGTAACGTTTATTGGCGTCGATGTTGGCTTTTGAAAGCTGGTGTATATTACGGAATGCAAGAAAAGGTCTGAACCTCAGTTTTGTTTCAGAATGGGCATCAACAAGCGTGTATTTGAAAAGAATCTGGTTTTCGTGGGAAGAAAAATAAAGCTCTTTTTCAAGGACTACTCCTCCAACACGATAGGTAATTTTGGGGATGGGATCAAGTTCAAAATCACGAATATATTTATGCCCCTTTGGAGCATACACACCATTTTGATATTTGTGAATACCAAGGTTGAAGTCAGCATCATGCTGTATTACAGTTTCGTCAATTGTCGAAAGCAATACATGTGGATCATTGCCAAACTGAGGCTGGGGAACTATGAGCAGGCCATGATACTTCCTTGTGTTGCAATTGATGATGGTAGTGGAAGCAAAAGCTCCTGCACGGTTTGAACGGAGCAGTTCCCGGCGTAGTGAGTATTCTAGATTAATTAATTGGTTTTTATCAAACTTAATGTAGGCCATTCTATTTAAAATCTTGAAAATTAAATTGATATAATTTTATTCGCAGTTTCTTTTCAGGACAGCAAAATTAGTAATATAAAACTGATCTAATCGGTAAATTAAAACTAATTAACAATAAATTAAACAGATAACCCGCACCTGAGAGGGCACTTTGAAATAGAAATTTGATAATAAATCACAGGAAAGATGTATTTTAGCAACTTAATCTGCTAACATAGATTCTAAAATAGAGCCCATGGGATCAAAGAAACAGCCCGAAAATCACCTCAACGTTTTGAAAACAGAACTTACGCTTGTCAGGGAATCGCTCAAAGCAAAACAATTGCAAATATCAGAATTTGAGCAGATCCATGAAAATGCCCCACTGGCGATCATAAGATTCCTTCCTGATGGAGTCATTCAATATATTAATCCATTTGCCCGAAAACTATTCAAGTCGTTTGACTCTGCTGAGGCTGTTAAAGAATTGTATGCTGTGGTTTTACCCGTATTTGACTGGGAGAAAGGTTCATTTGCAGATTTACTTAATGAAACACGATCAAAAGCACTTACTTTTTACAGGCACGAAAAACGAATATTGACTCCGGATAACAAAGTATTTTGGATTTCCTGGACTAATCAGTTGCTGTTTGATTCGGTTGGAAATGTAACCGGATTGGTAGCTTTGGGCAGTGATATCACTAACCTGAAATTAACCGAACTTGCCCTGCGACAGAGTGAATTTAATCTGAAAAAAGCGCATGAAGTGGCCAAAACAGGGAGCTGGATATGGAATATAGATACTGACAGCATCCAATGTTCTGAATTATTTTTTAATATCTTTGGAATTCGTCAAACCAACAGTTATCGGGAGCTTGTCAATCAGCTCAGACTTGTAATTTTTCCCGAATATCAACAGTTTATCCAGACAAAAATCAACAGGGCTCTTCGTAAAGGAACTACCGAATCATATTTTTACCGCATCCGACACAGTGACGGAAGCATCCGGTGGATCAGAGAAGAGGTGTGCCCGCTTGACGACACGGAAAGGACAGAACAGTTGCTTGTCGGTACTATCCGCGATGTTACTGAACAAAAGGCAACTGAAGACAAATTGAGAGAATACTTGCTTATTGTTTCTTCCTCCAGTGAGCTGATGTCACTTATCTCTCCTGAATACCGCTACATTAACGTTAATCAGGCATACCTCGAAGCGTACAACAAACCGATGCAGGATATTGAAGGTCATACTGTAGCCGAAATGTTTGGTGAAAATGTATTTCAGGAGCTTATAAAACCCAATATTGACAGATGCTTGCTCGGTGAGACAATAAGCGATCAATATTGGAATATTTTTCCGGATGGCCGACGGAGGTACATGGACGTAAAATACAATCCTGTGCGGGAATTTGACGGAACAATTTCAGGAGTTACCGTGAGTACAAGGGATATTACCGAATTGAAAAATATCGAAGAGCAACTGAAAATTTTCCGGATGTTCGCCGAAGAGTCAGGTGTTGGATTTGGTATGGCTGACCTTGAAGGCAGAATTACCTACATTAATACCCAATTATGCCAGATGATTGGCTCAGGTAAACCT
Source organism: Sphingobacteriia bacterium (assembly GCA_009930115.1). Lineage (GTDB taxonomy): Bacteria > Bacteroidota > Bacteroidia > Bacteroidales > 4484-276 > RZYY01. Next base: position 7,681 of record RZYY01000036.1, read on the forward strand.
CAACAGGTGATTGGAAATATGATCCAGGAAACCTATCTGAAGAATCATCTGGAGTTGCTCAAAACGGAAATCATTCCTGAGGTCCATCATCACAATCACTGGACCGGCGAAATGGACCTTGTGAGACCAGATGGCAAAACGGTTCATACCATTCAGAATTTTTTTCTCATTCGTAATGATGACGGAAAACCAGTCTTTTACGCACTGAGTGTAACTGATATTACCGACAGAAAACTCGCAGAAAAGGCATTGCAACGTAGCGAAAACAATTTCCGGTCAATTTTTTCGAATGCTGCAATTGGAATTGATGTAGTGGATGAAAAAGGCAGGTTCTTACAGGTCAATAAAGCAATGGCCGAAATGATGGGATATACACAGGAAGAGTTTACCAGACTCAGTATTTCCGACATTACCTGTGAAGAGGATAAAGCTACCAGCATTCAGGCATTAACTGATCTTTTCAAAGGGAAAAATGATAGTTACCGTCTCGAAAAAAGATACCTTCGAAAAAATGGGAATCCTTTCTGGGCTGACGTTTCGGTTACTATTTATTATGATGTGGACAGCCAGAAGCAATTTGCCATTGGAACGATAATTGACATTACACAGTCAAAAATTCTTCAACAACAACTCGAACATTCACGCGAAGAAGCAGTTCAGGCTAACATGGCAAAATCGGAGTTTCTGGCAAATATGAGTCATGAGATTCGCACACCGCTCAATGCAGTAATTGGTTTTACAGAACTGCTCGAAACTATGGTTTCGGATAAGCGGCAAATGAGTTATCTGGATTCCATTAAATCAGGAGGCAGAAATCTTTTACTGCTGATCAATGATATTCTCGATCTCTCGAAAATTGAAGCCGGGAAAATGAGTTTCCGCTATGAGCCTGTTAATCCTTTTCACCTGATCAATGAAATAAAACAAATCTTCTCATTAAAAATCAGGGAGAAGAATCTGGATTTTAAAATTGACGTGGACGAAAAAATTCCCGCCAGTCTGATTCTCGATGAAGTCCGGCTTCGACAGGTCATTTTCAATTTGATCGGCAATGCCATTAAGTTTACCGATAAAGGGTATGTGAGATTTGCGGTGGAAAAGATTGACAATGATGACGACAACAGCCGGATTGATCTCCGAGTGACAGTTGAAGACACAGGGATTGGTATTCCGGTTGACCAGCATAATATCATTTTCGATGCATTTCAGCAACAAACCGGTCATAATACCCGTAAATACGGTGGAACAGGTCTCGGACTATCCATTAGCAAGCGACTTGTAGAAATGATGGGTGGAGCAATTGAGTTAGAAAGCAACGTCGGGATTGGATCAAAATTTACCTTTATCCTGCATAATGTGCCCATTGGAGCATCCATCGAAATGCCAGATGATGAGGAAGAGCTCAACATCGAAGGGTTGGAATTTGATCAGGTTTTATTAATGATAGTGGATGACGTTGTTTCAAACCGAAAGCTGATTAAAGAAAATTTTACAACACATAATTTTGTGGTGATTGAGGCAGAAGATGGAAGCCAGGCAGTTCAAATGGCATTGCTTAACCGACCAAAAGTTATTTTTATGGATATTCGAATGCCGGTTATGGATGGTTTTGAAGCCTCCAAAATTATTAAAACCAATCCTGAAACCAAAGACATTCCGATAATTGCACTTACTGCATCTGTTCGAAGTGAGTCCCAGGAAGAAAATTATTCGAAGTACTTTGATGGCTATTTACACAAGCCTGTTACCAGGACTGAATTATTTAAGGAGTTGATGCGTTTTGTGAATTACAGGCAGACTTCACTTGATGAGAAACCTTCTGCTAAGTCCTGTTTCAGCTCGTTTTCCGGATTGCCTCAACTCCAAAATAACCAGCGGATTGAACTTAAAAAAATCCTTGATGATGAATTAATGCCGGCATGGGAGAAGGCTTATCGTTTTCAACTTACTGACGAAATGAGTTCATTTGCTGAAAAGATCGTTAGTGTTGGGAAAAGATTTCAATTGCCTGATTTTGAAAGTTTTGGAGATCAGTTTTTGGATGCTCTTGAAAGTTTTGAACTGGAAACAATGGAAAGTTGCCTGAAAAATTTCCCGGAATTTATCAACGAACTCAGGAATCAACTAACAAAACTGTAGGCATTAATTGTCTTTTTCTGAAAATTCATATTTTTGAAAATTCCTCTAATTTGGTAAGGATAGAAATTGAAATCGAACCCAAAAATATTACTCGTTGATGATAACCCGATAAACATCAGGGTTGCAGCAAATATACTGCGCACCGTGCATTATAATCTTTCCTTTGCTCACACGGGTGAAGTGGCATTAAAGAAGGTTAATCTGGTTCATTTTGATTTAATCCTTCTCGACATTATGATGCCTGGTATTGACGGATTTGAAGTATGTTCAATATTAAAATCCAATCCGGAGACCCGCGATATTCCGATAATTTTTCTGACTGCCCGAACCGAATCTGAAAATGTGGTGAAAGGTTTTGATCTGGGTGGTGCTGATTATGTTATGAAGCCATTCAATGGTAAAGAGCTGCTTGCAAGGGTAGAAACGCAGATTAAACTTAAGAGAAACCTGGACGAAATGAATGCGTTAAATGCAAAACTTCTCGAAGCCAATGAAACAAAAGACAAAATGTTTTCGATTATCAGTCATGATTTGATAGGGCCTTTCGGAAGTATCCGAGAATCACTTGAGTTGATAGCCAACGGGGAAGTTATAATGGACTACGAAGTTTTGCTTGAATACGTAAAAACAATCTGGCAAACAACCAGTAAAGCCTATGATTTGCTCGAAAACCTGCTCTATTGGGCCAGAAACCAGCAGGGACGTATGGTGTATTTACCCAAAATGGTAAATTTAAATCAATTAATCCATGAAACTTATCACCTTTTGGAAGGTATGGCAAAGAATAAAAACATTACTCTGCAAACCTTTCTTAATGATGAATTTGGTGTTTTTGCCGACAAAAATGCGGTAAAAACTATTTTGCGTAATTTGGTTGCCAATGCCATCAAATTCACCAATCCGGGAGGGAGTATTGAAACCAGAGTGGAAAATCCTGGCGGAGGATTCCTCCAAATTTCTGTCAGAGATACCGGAATCGGTATGGATGAAGATACAGCAGGTAAAATTTTTAGTAAATTTAAAAACGATCCCCGGTGGGGAACTAAAGGTGAAAAGGGAGTTGGTCTCGGGTTGGTGATAGCCAGAGAGTTTGTTGAAAAACATAATGGGAAAATATGGGTGGAAAGCACAATAGGGCAGGGAAGCACATTTTATTTTACGTTACCGGTTACAAAATCCTAAAATATGCAAACAGAGAAATTTGAAAAACGTTACACAATTTTAATTGTTGATGATATTCCAAAGAATATCGAGCTGGCTGCTAATATTTTGCAGGCAAAGAACTATAACATCACTTTTGCCACAAGTGGTGAAGCTGCACTCGAAAAAGTAAAATCTATTGATTTTGACCTGATTTTGCTTGATGTAATGATGCCAGGTATGGATGGATTCGAAGTATGCAGGCTGTTGAAAGAAAATTCTAACACAAAAGATATCCCGATAATTTTCCTGACAGCCAAATCGGAAACTGAAAATATTGTCAAAGGTTTTGAGCTCGGTGCCGTTGACTATGTCACCAAGCCATTCAGTACCGAGGAGTTATTGGCAAGGGTCAAAACCCATATTGATATCAGGCGGAAGTATGAAGAAAAAACAAGGCTGGAACAACAATTGTCCAAACAGACAGAATCAGAACAATCGGCATTCCGGTCAGCCATCGAGCAAGAGTTGGAACAAAAAAAGAAAGAACTTGGCAGTATTACTCTTTTTTATGACCTGCGCAGCCAGCTTGATAAATTAATTCAGGATAAAAGCCCTGTTGCAAGAATGGAGATCAGACATATCAAAGAAATGATATCCAATCTTTTTATTGATAAAAGCAACCAGGACTTCCATAAAGCCCTTAAAAAAGAATTTCCCAAGCTCACATTTGACGATCTCCGACTGTGTTCTTATCTGAAACAGCGCTTTCTGAATGTAGAAATTGCAGAATTTCTTGAAACATCACCTGAAGCAGTTTATACCCGTAAATCACGTCTTCGCCAAAAACTAAACCTCGGGCAGGACACGGACATAAATGAATTCCTGTCCAATTATAAATACTGATTTGTTTAAGTAGCCCTGCTCATTTTAGTTTCTGAAAATATAGTTCAGGAAAAAATCAATCTGTTGATTGGAGAGCCGGGTGTATTCCATGTAAGAAACGGGTGTCTGACGGTTCAGATAAAACAAAAGTATTCCTGTTACAACCAGCTTAATTTGCTCTTTAGCCGTCAATATTTCAGGTTCTTTTATTAAATTGTTTTGCAGGTGATAATTCCATGATGACTCACAGATTTCGTTCAGTGAGTTGCAAATCAGATTAAGAGTTGATTTTTTTGCACCAAAATCTCCAATTCGCTCCAAAAAGAACAACTCAAAAATGCCCGGATATTCAACAAAATAATCCATGTAGGCCAGAATTGTAGCTTTTAATTTTTCTGTTCCTTCAGGAAGATGGCCGGTTTTGTCGTTCACAAATGATCTGATTTCTTCCTGAAAATCACTGACGCATAAGAAAACAAGATCATTTACATCCCTGAAATAGTTGTATAGTGTTGCATAGGAATATCCTGCCTGATCAGCAATATTCCTTACACTGAGACTTTTAAGCCCTTCAGCTTTCAGAATTGATTTAGTGGCTTCGATGAAATAGGATTTCATCCGTTGCTCCTGAATTTCTTTGTTTGACATAATGATAAAATTTTAACGCTGCAAATATAATAAACATAATTATATTTAATGAACGTTGTTAATAATTTAATTAAATAAATCCAACTTATTGGGAAATCAGGAATGGGGTTCTTGCAGTAATGGACTATGCTGTGAAATATTGTTTCATCTGTAAGGCAGGCTGATGGCCCGGAACTAACTGCAGATTTTTAATCTCTAATTATTTCAAAATCACCGTTGCTTTTTGCTTTGATAATTCTCGACGGTTTCATTTTCCGGATTTCATGATGATGAAGATTAACCACATAATCGACACTTTTTTTGATTTCGGGAGAAATCTGCTGAAACCATAATGCAGCGGGAGAACCAGAGATATTGGCTGAAGTGGATACGATTGCTTTGCCAAATTGCCGGATCAGTTCACGGCAGAATTCATCCTGAACAATCCTTATCCCGATGGTATTGTCCTGGGCTGCTACGCCTTTTGCCACGTTTTTTGCATTTTCATAAATGACAGTCAAAGGTTTGTCGTAATTGCTTACCAGATCAAAAATTAATGGGTTGACTTTTTCGACATATTGTAAGATTCGTTCATGACTATCCACTAAAACCAGCAGACTTTTATCTTCAATCCGCCGTTTGATTTGATAAATTCTGTCAACAGCTTTCTGATTGGTTGCATCACAGCCAATCCCCCAGATAGTATCGGTGGGATAAAGGATTGTTCCGCCAGCACGAAGGGCTTTCAGGGTTTTTTCTATTTCTTCCTGCATAACATCCATTTTAGATATTTTAAAGTCATCTCATTCAGGGTATTCTTGCTAATAATTTGTCTATTGAAATACTGTATGCACATTTAAAATGTTTTTCAGGACAAGCATTGTAGCCATGCAGGCCACATGGCCGGCATGGAAGATATTCATCTGTTTCAACCACTGATGAATTTTCGCTAAGGGGTCCAAAACCAAAAGCTGGCACAGTGCTGCAAAAAACTGATGTTACCGGAGCGTTCATCGCACTGGCAAAATGCAAGGGAGCTGAATCGTTTACAAAATTCATCAGGGCATCTTTCATCAAAGCAGCAGATTCAAGAAAAGTCAGCTTACCGCATAAATCCATCGAAAGCGGGTGTGCACTTTCCTGAATAATTTTTTCCACAATTATTTTATCATTTTTTGATCCCAGGTAGTAGATCATCAGGTTTTTGTCAGCTTTTTTCACAAATTCGATCCATTTTTCTGCAGGAAACTGTTTGGTAAACCATAGTGATGTTGGAGCAATGGTTATAAATTGCCTGGTTTTAAACTGTGAAACTTTTGCAAAATCAGCATTTGACGGATAGAGCTTCACCGTATGATTTCGGCTTGTATCGGTTATAAGGTCAATTACCCTGAGATTACGGTGAACTTCATGCTCACTGTTTGCGGGGTTTGATGATATATGATGTGGAACAGCTTTGGTAAAAAACAGAGAAAATGGATTTTTTTTAAATCCCAGCCTGATTGGTGCACCAGAAAGCATTGTGATTAAACCGGTTGAAGCAAAACGCTGAAGGTTTATCACTGCATCATATTTTTGCTGTCTTAATAATTTTATTAAATCATAAAGCCTGCTGTATTTTTTTGATGATTTGTCCCAAACAAGAAGTTTGTTGATTTTGGGATGACCGATAAGCAATGGTTCTATACCTTTTTTTACGAGAAAATGAATGTTTGCTTCAGGGAAAAATAAATGCATTTTCTCAATAACCGGAGTAGCCAGGACAACATCCCCGATAGAGGCTGTCTGAATGATGAGAATCTTATTTAAGTTATAATTTTTCAATGGTTTAACCGAGTATTTAAACCTGTACATCATAATCACGAAGGGCTTTATTGAGTGAAGTTTTCAGGTCGGTAGAGGAATTTCGTCTTCCGATTATCAATGCGCAGGATACCTGATAATTTCCTGCAGGGAAATTTTTTGTATAGGATCCCGGAATGACAACAGCACCGGCAGGCACAATGCCTTTTGTTTCGACAGGTGAATTGCCTGTTACATCTATAATACGTGTAGAGCGGGTGATAACTACATTTGCTCCAAGAACGGCTTCCTGTTCAATGATAGCACCTTCTACAACAATGCAACGAGATCCGATGAAACAATTATCCTCGATTATTACCGGAGTAGCCTGAACAGGTTCGAGTACACCGCCAATTCCTACGCCACCACTCAAATGGACATTTCTACCTATCTGGGCACACGAACCTACTGTAGCCCATGTATCGATCATTGTTCCGGAATCAACGTAAGCACCAATGTTGACGTACGAAGGCATCATCACAACACCTCTGGCCAGAAAAGCGCCATATCGTGCGATAGCATGAGGGACAACTCTGACGCCTAATTCCTTGTAATTCCGTTTTAAAAGCATTTTGTCATGAAACTCAAAAATACCTACTTCACTCGTTTCCATATTTCGCAATGGAAAATAAAGAATAACGGCTTTTTTGACCCATTCATTAACTTTCCAGCCTGCATTGGTTTTTTCAGCGCAACGCAATTCTCCACGATCGAGCAGATTGATAACAGTTTCTATAGCCTGACGGATGCGATTGTCGTTTAACATCTCGCGATTTTCCCACGCTTCTTCGATAAAAGACTTTAGTTGATTCATCTGATGATTTTCGCAGGCCTCAAAATTATTCAAAATAATTTTCTTTATACCTTTGCAGCGTCTTTTTTTCGTTATAATTGATGCATTTTGGGACGAATTCTTGCCATAGATTACGGACAAAAAAGAGTAGGTCTGGCTGTTACTGATGAATTACAACTCATCGCAACCGGCTTGGATACGGTGCATGTGAAAGATATTTTCGATTACCTCAAATCTTATGTTAACCGCGAAAACGTCGAAAAATTTGTTGTTGGTGAACCCCGTAATCTTGATAACTCTCCGTCGGATGCCCGGCGCTTTATCGAGCCTTTTGTGAAGCAGTTGAAAAAACATTTTCCGCTTATTCCTGTTTTTAGAGTTGATGAGCGGTTTACCTCCAAAATGGCCAGGGATGTTATTTTACAATCGGGGATAGGTAAAAAAGCCAGGCAAAATAAAGCCCTTGTTGACAAAATCAGTGCAACAATTATGTTGCAGTCCTTTATGCTTCAAATGGAAACAACTGTTTAAAATAATAATAAAATGAACTTACCAATTGTTGCTTATGGTCACCCTACTTTAAAAAAGGTGGCTGCAGAAATTGATGCTGACTACCCTGGTCTAAATGATTTGATAGCCAACATGTTTGAAACAATGTATTCTTCCAGTGGAGTAGGGTTGGCAGCTCCCCAGGTGAATTATTCCATCCGTCTTTTTATCGTTGATGGAACTGTGATGGTAGATGACTTTCCAGAACTGGCAGAATTCAAAAAAGTTTTCATCAACCCAACCATTCTTGAGGACAGGGGTGAGGATAAAAAAGCCGAAGAAGGCTGTCTGAGCATTCCCCATATCAGAGAAGTTGTTGAACGTCCCGACATTGTGCGTATTGAATATTACGATGAAAAGTGGCAGTATCATGATGAAGTTTTCGAAGGAATGGCTGCACGGATTATCCAGCACGAATATGACCATCTGGAAGGAATTCTTTTTGTGGAAAAAATTAGTCCATTGCGCAAGACCATTATCAGCAGGAAATTACGTGAAATTTCCGCAGGTAATGTTGATGTAGAGTACCGGATGATTTTCCCTTCAAAGAAAAACTTAAAATAAAGCTGATAACAATAAATTCTTTAATGCAATGAAACACAAATCACTGATTCTTTTTTCTTTTGCCCTGGTTTTTCTGTTCATGGCAGGATGTCGCAGCCCCCGACGCGAAAATATAACAGAGATTGAAAATATCGAAAAATCACTCTTTGATCAGGAAAGTGCGATAGATCGTACTAAAGTTGGTGAGCTTATCGATTTGTATGTCCGGTTTGCTGATACTTATCCTGATGATTCACTATCACCTGCCTATTTGTTTAAAGCTGGCGACATGGCCATGAATACCAACAGATCACAACAGGCCATTGAGTTTTACAAAAGAATAATCGACAATTATCCTGATTATCCAAAAGTACCTGAAGCACTTTTTTTACAGGGTTACGTTTACGAAAACAACCTTGGCCGGCTTGATGAAGCAAAAAGAATCTATGAGCAATTTCTTGAATTATATCCTGAAAATGATTTTGCTGATGACGCACGTGTATCCTTGCAGTTTTTGGGGAAAACACCGGAAGAATTAATTGAAATTTTTCAGCAACAGTCAGCTCCTGCCGCTGAATAATTATTTCTTTTCCGGTTCTGTTTCTATCTGATAGTTAACTTCTTTTTCAAGAAATTTTTTTAACTCTGACGGGGTCACATTCAATACGATTTCACCCTGTCGGGAATAGGAAATATGACCATTTTCTTCTGAAACAATCACTGCCAGCGCATCAGTTCTTTCGGTAATCCCCACCGCAGCCCTGTGCCGAAGGCCAAGGCTTCCCGGCAACTGCTGGTTTCCTGATACCGGTAAAATGGCACGTGCTGCTGTAATTCTGTTGTCAAGTATGATTACTGCACCATCGTGCAATGGGCTGTTTTTAAAAAAAATACTAAGTAGCAATTCATCGGTGATTTTGGCATCAATAGGTTGGCCGGTTTCAGTGTATTGATGTAGCTCATTCAGTCGGGCAATGATAATCAGCGCACCTGTTTTCGAAATAGACATTTTCCGGCAGGCTGAAACGATTGGATCAACATCAAGCAATTCCTGTTTGCTGGTGACGAATTTGAAAATGCCAAACCTTTTTCTCATTCTCTCAAAAAAACGCGGAGTTCCGATTAATAAAAGAAATTGTCGTATTTCAGGTTGAAAAACTACAATAAGTGCAATAAATCCGACCGAAATAAAAGCACCAAGAATCTGGCTTAGCATTTCCATTTCGAGTAAAAGAACAAGCCGCCACATGATGAAAATGGCCACAATGCCCAAAAAAATATTTATCGCTGCCGTTCCCTTCAGGAAATGATAAAGTACGTACATCAAGGTAGCAACCATCAAAATGTCAATGACATCCGTGATTTTTAACTGAATAAAGGTGGTAAGAAACAGTTCAGCCATCAGAAAATTTTTTCATGCCAAAATTAAATAAAACCCGGAATATTGAAACTACAAACAGGATTATCAAACATTTTGTTAGTTTGTGTGTTTATTTACCGTTCAGAATTTTGAAATGCCAATGACTGATTTTCTCAATAATTTTCCATTGTTTCCTATTGGAGTCATCGTTCTTCCCGGTGAGATTCAACCTCTTCATATTTTTGAGCCGCGATACAAGCAATTAATCCGCGATATGGAAGCTTCAAAAGGCGTTTTTGGGATTCCTTATGTGGTTGATGGTAAAATTTGCAAGTACGGTTCTGCTGTTGTTTTACACAAAATATTGGCCGTTTCACCTACAGGCGAAATGGATATTCTCGTGAAAGGAGTAAACATTTTTAGTTTAGAATCAATGAATGAGCAAATGACCGAAAAACTTTACGGGGGAGGTTCGGTTAAAATCCTTAGTCAGATAAATACTGAACCTTCTGACGAATTGCGACAAAAATTTGAAGAATACCAGCATCAGCTTGCACGCATCAACAAATTGGATACAAAACAGGATTTTATTCCTCAAAATATTCATATTCTGGATATTGCAGGTCAATTACCCTTGGAACTGAATGAAAAATACAGTTTCCTTAAGCTTGAAAATCATGAGCAACGAGAGGATTTTCTGCTAAATAAGCTGAATTTTTTACTGGTGATTAATCATAAACTTGAAGAGGTCGGGTACAGGTTTTATCTGAACTAGTTCTTCCTAATTCAAAGTTTGGCGCTAAAAACCCTTTTTAGGACCTGCCGGAACATTTCCATAACTTTATATTTATTAACCTGCTCAAATAGTGTAATTTATGCTTAAATTGAACTATTACACAGGGTTAACTGTCTGGAGAAATGATCCGGGACTTAATTTATCGTAAGGTTGCCAATCGGAGAGGTTTTTTATTAGTGATTTATCTACCTGTCAAACATTTTTATTTTTGTTCCATCAGGAAGCAACCTGAAATATTCACCATTTTCGATGAGTAAACCTTCGGAAATAATTCCGGATTCGTTTAATGGAACTTCAATTGAAATTACTTGATTCTCAAACATCCCGGAAATGTGCTCAACATGAGAGTGAGCAATGACAATTTTCTTAGCGTCATAGGTTTTCAAAACTCTATTGACTTCATTTTGCGAAATTTTTGGAACTCCGTCAAAATCGTACATATAACCGCGAAACCATAAAGGGCCATATTTCCCCAGTATGAGGTTTGTCTCGTCGGGATAGCGGTTGGGAGCATTTGGTTCTTTTGCCAGAAAATTTTGAATCAGAAAGTTGATTCGGGGAATGGAAAGATGATTTTTAACTAATTCGGGAGAAATACCTGCATGCGAAAATAATACGTCGTTAATGTTTATGATTGTATTTTTTGTTCGTAACCATTGTCCAAGCTCTGTTTGCTGGTTGTAGAAATCTGCATATTCTTTCGAAAAGTAGTAGGAAAGGAGTTTGTATTTGTTGCATGCGTATCTGAAGTCATTAATCATGGCCATAATTTCATGATTTCCAAGCAACATGTGTACCCTTCCTCCGTATTTTCTCGATTTTATGTCAAGTTGATGTACTAGCCAAAGTGTTTCTGTAACCTGATCTCCCCGGTCGAACAGGTCACCTAATAAAACTAAATGTCCATCCCCCCATGTCCAGTCAAGATTTTTGCCGATAATTCCATTGCTGACAAGGAAATTTTTAAGTGCAAGGAAATTTCCGTGAATATCACCTAAAGCAAGTATTTTATCAACATTTTTATATTTCCATTCATCTTTGTTTTTTTTGCTGTTTATTAAATATGTACAGGTATCTCCTGCAAAACCTTCTAATGTTGTTATTCCCTCATTTGCTTTAAGATATTCACATCGCAGTATTGGATACTTTTTCAAAGAGTCTTCTTTAAGATAAAACATTCTGAGCGATGTATCATTGAGCCATTCAATATGAGGGCCATCTTGTTTGGCGGGCATATCGGCAAAAAACTGTCGAAGCTTCATTTGTTTAGCCAGATACTCGGCTATAGTCCTGTGATTGCCATAATTAGCATAGTCGAGTGCATTATAATTCAATAGGTTTCTTATAGATGCATCAGCACCCCATTCGATAAGGGTTTTGACAAATTTTAATTTGCCACTCAGTGTTGCACAGATCAGTGCGGTATTTCCATTTACGGAAACAGCATCAATATCAGCACCTCTTCGTAGCAGCATTTCCATCATTGCCTGTTGATTATTCCTGATGGTGTGATTGATCGGAGTTATCTGCCCGCTTGGCTTGTTTGGGTCTGCTCCGGCTGATAACAGGTAGTTGAAACTGACAAATGATTTACGTTTAATACTCAATGCGAGTAATGTGGTTGCCTTACGCCCGTAATAACCATTTACATCATTTCCCTGATTGAGAAACTTATCAATAATTTCCTGATTGCCTTTTTTTATTGCCCTGAAAAGTTCTTTTTCACTGATCGGTTCCTGGCCATATACCGTCGGAAAAAATATAGCGAAAAAGAGCATAAAATTCAGGGCTGAAATTTTCATAGCGAATTTTGTGAAAATAAAAGGTTATTTAAGGCATTGATCGAAAATCCGGATTTTTAACAATCGATCGTTGTTTATTGTTTTGTAAAAATCATCAAGATACCTTTTGATAACTCGCTTTTCGCCTTTTGATAGGTAAGGGTAATTCTCAAACAGAGAAAACAATTCACTTTGTTTTGAGTTGAAATACGCAACTGTTTGTTTCAACTGTTCCCAAGGACGACATTGCCCTCTGTAAACCCTTTCTGTAACACTTGTAGTTCCAAACCGCGGGAGGGGGGCTGCATAATGGGTGTTGACAAGGCCACACCAGTCAAAATCGTAAGGGATAGAGTAGGGGGGCTCTTCAGGTTGAATGGTAAAGAGTCTGATATTGTGCAATGTCGTTACTGCCCAGTCAGTATTCCCGATCATGTATTGAAAAAAAGTTATTTTTCCCATGTGGACGTAGTTTGTACTGTCAGGAAAAAGATATTTTTGATCACTTTCAGTTGCAGTAAACCTGTTTTCAAAAACTTCATCTGGTTCGATTAAGATGCCAAAGCTTTCAACAGATTTTGAATCGGGATGAATATCTTCATATTTGATATGAACCAGTCGTGTTTGGTAGCTGGTATCGGTAATGATATTTAATGCACGATAGACAAGATATTCACGAACAAGATATCTTTGATACTTTTTTTGATTTGATCTGCAATGTGTTACGAGTTTTATCTTATCTATATCTTCAAATAATGTTCCTAAAGTTTGTTTCTTTTTAAAATTTAGCCGTAAAGGGGGAAAAGAGCAATTTTTACGATCCCGCCTGAAGTTGCCGCGTGTCCTGATCTTACAATCCAGCCTGACTGTGTCCTGAAAATCAATATACTCAATCACAGCCGGATGCTCGCTGTGATCCTCACCAATGTCATTTAAAATTGTTTTAAAGTCAGCTTTAATTGTAAATTCTAATATTTCGTGTGAACTGAACAGAGGCAATGATTTAGTTGACACGCTTTCCTGACCGTGGGCAAAAAAAACTGCATGAATACACAACGAAAACAACATCAGTCTGCTCACTATCTTCAATAAAACTGAAGCTGCTGATTTATTTTTCTTCATCATTTTTTGCACGAATTGTAAAATTGTCAAATGTGATGCTCTCAAAGAAATTTGTGGAGAATTTATCCCAGAAATAATAAATTGTAATTTCGGCTGTACCTTTGTCAAAGTTTATTTTTCCGATTTCTACCCGATTGATTTTAAGTCCTGTCCGGGTTTCAAGATCTTCGATAAACTGGATTTGATTTTTTGGTTTTATCAACTCGATATTGTCGTAAAGGATTGTTTTGCTGGATTCGTGTTTAAAACTCCAGAAATATTCTATAACAGCTGTAATGATAATGAGACTGATATTGGCAAACAACAGCACAGCATAACTGATAGCCTTGTCCGATAAAGCATTCATTACCGATATGCCGATGACCAGAAAAAGATAGGTCATTTCTTTGATGGGAATGGTGTTGGTACGATAACGAATAATGCCAAACAATGCAAAAAATCCAAGGGCAAATCCAAGTTGAAGACTTACATTCTGAAGCAGAAAGGAAACAAAGAAAACGGTAATACTGATGAGAATGTAGGTAAAAAGGTAATCTTTGCGCCGGCTGTTGGCGTAATAAACATAACGGATAAGAATGAGAATGAAGAAAAGATTAAAGACAAATCTGAACAGCATCATAAAGAACTCTTCTTGCTTGAAAAACTCCACTCCAAAAAGTTTAAGAGCAATTAGTATTTGCAGCATAGATGTTGAATTTGGTGATAGTATCAATTAAGTAAAAACAAACAATTCAATCAGCTGCAAAGATATACAGTTTTCAGATGGATTTCAGAAGCTGTTACCATAAAAACACAACCGGCCTGTATCAATTCTGAACCTTCCCAGTCTATGAAACTGAAACAGGCTCAGATTGTGTTTTTAGAAACAGATTTTAAGGTCAGGGGTAGCCCGGGGAATTTGCTTTTTTGCCTGAAGCATCAAGAAATATAGCAGGTACACAAATATGCGATGTGTTGGCGATAAATGATTTTTTAACCCGATAGCAAAGCAGATTTTCAATAATAATCCTGACATTTTCCTTTATCTTTCTGATTTTTAGGGTCAATTTTTCTGAAAAAGGTTTTATTTCGGTAAAACAAAAAAACATTCTTTCAGGGAAGAAATTTAGCGACATGATTTCAGCCAAATTTTCTGGGTAGAAAACTATGTGTTTTGATTGTTTAAAAGATTGTGGAACAGGCATCATTTGGTCACTGTTTACGACTTCAAATATTACCATTTCCTGAAGTGATTTTTCTCCGTAAGGATTCAGTAATGACTCCGTAAACAATAATAATTTTTCCCATTTGTTTAAAAGTGCTTTCTTTTTTATAAATATTTGTTCTTGAAGGTTTTGTACTATTTCTGTAAATTTCATTTGCTTAGAATTTGCCACTGCATTTTCTGATGGGGTTCCAGGTAGCCTGTTTTTGTGTTCTGAAGTTTCTTCTTCGAGAAGAATCAATGTATCCATTTGATTGTAAAACAGATCAGTCAGAGCAACGAATTTTGCTTTCATCTTTGTTAACCATGGGTGAATAATTGAATAACCGCGGTCTGTCAATGTTTTCAGATGCTTCCCTGTTTTTTTGCGAACAATACAGGCAGTTTTAGCAAATCTGTTCGAGAATTTGACTATTCCGGCATGCAAGTCATAGTGTGATCCTGAAAAATCAAAAAGAGGAGTATTTATTAAGTAAACCATTGTTTGTTTTGACTTTTGCACGGTCATGGATTCTCTGCCTGTGGATTTAAATCTGTTCGCTTGAAGAGGTTTTTTTTGAGGGTACATGGCGATTCTTTTTTTAGGTTTGGAAATTAAGGTTTAAATTGAGTAATCAAAAATTAAGTTTCAAAATCACTTTAATATTTATGATATGAATCAAAAATTAAAGATTGACAAAGCAAAAATACTGTTTTAAACACCCATAAATCAATACTTTATTTAATTTTTTTATTTAATTTTTACCTTAAGTAACTTACTTAAGTTAACTTAAGTTATTAAATAAATACTTAAATTTACTTAAATTTTAACCTTAAATTTCACCTTAAATATTTAATAATTGTATCTTTACCCATTAAAAAATGAAGCAATAATAGAAAGCTGATTAGTCTTTTATTACAATGAAATTTATATTGAGAAAATAGCATATCCAATGCCCGGTAAATTTTCATTTTTGGCCAATGATTTTGCTCAGTTTCTGAAGTATGCACATCTGCTTATTCCGGGAGCACGCAGGATTGATGCGATTTTTCGAAATTCGGAGGATAATGAATTTGAGGCATTGACTGTGGACTTGCTCGAAGCTGATCCAGAGGTAAAAGAAATGAATATTTCCGGTAATATTAACGAACTGGACAGGCTTAGGAAAGTAAAGGCTCAGAGCAGTTGGTATTCAGAGGATGAATTACCATTTAGTCAGGTACAAAGTTCATATAAAATACCTGATGTTTTCAGTGAAATCGAAAAGGTTGTTCTGGCATTGCGGATTCCTGACAATACCGGAGGTAAAAGCGATATGATTTTTGTTTACTTTCTGAGCAACATGAGCACCTTTGGTATTAGTTCATCACAAGCTAAACTTACACCGGAAGCAAAAAACATCATTTCTCGTATGGTTTCCAACAGTTTTTACGCTCTGCGAAAGATTGCCTCTGACGACCGCAGTATATGGTTTTCGGTGGTGGATATGATGAGAGAAAACCGTCAGAAAACTGAAACGCTGAATCGCAAAATTGAGCACCTGCAAGCACGTTATGAGGAGCGATTGGTTGATTCTTGCAAATACTTTTTATCTGGTATTTCAGCAGCAGAAGGCAGAAGATTTGTATTCACCGATGATGCAATCAATTTGATCAAATCATCATCATTAGAATATCATCGTATCGAAAATGCCATTCAGGTGGCTGTTCAACTTGCAAAAAATTTTGAATTTGATAGAAAACAGGGAATCGTCGAAATCACGGCAGATTTTCTGAACTTCAATGCGCCACTCAGTGAAAAGGAAGGGGAAAGCCTGGCAGATACTGTTCTTGAAAAGCCTTTTAACTACCTCAATATGCTCGAAGAAGCAGCCGTTAAGGTTCAATCAGCCAAAAAGCCTGTCACGGCCAAAAATCTTGTCAATGAATTTGATAGGCCTGTAAATCCTTCTGCTATTACCTGGATGGTAAATAATAATATGAAGGTATTTAAAAAATTGTTTGCATTGTACCCCGATCACTGGCAAATTATCAGGACGCAGTTCCGACCTATTCTTAGAATTTTAAATCCTGATGATGATAAACAAAAAAACATCCAACGAAAGTAGAATTATTCTTTTGAGTATATCAAATAAGTCATTCACCTGACGTTTTAATCTGAAATTCACTTCTATGAATGAATATTTGGGAGACTACGTTCTGAAAAATAACGATCTGCAGAATAATAAATCTGTTGATTTTGATTGGCTTAAGAGTCAACCCTCTGTTTATGAGGTTATTCGTTTGATAAATGGCATTCCTTTGTTTATTGAAAAACATGTTGAGAGGATGAGAAAATCAGCATTGCTGATAAATCTTTCCTTAAAGCCTGATGCTGCTTCATTCGAAGTCAATATTAGGAAACTGGCTAATGCAAACAACATTAAAGAGGGAAATTTAAAAATAGTTTTTCCGTTGAGTCCGGAGAATACCTGTGGGGATGTTTTTTACTATTTTATTCCACACCAATATCCCACAGCTTCGATGTATGCTGAAGGAGTATTAGTTTCGGCATTAAAAGCTGAACGCAGCAATCCCAATGCTAAAATATCCGGCATGACAGTTCGTGCACTTGCAGACCAAATGATTGCCAGCAGAAAGGTCTATGAAGTCTTACTTGTCAACGACAGAGGAATGGTTACCGAGGGAAGTCGCTCCAACTTTTTCTTTGTGAAGGATAATGAATTATTTACATCCCCTGAAAATACCGTATTACAGGGAATTACGAGGAATATGGTCATCAGCTTGTGTAAAGACAATAATATTCCCATTCATGAGAGAGAAATCCCTCTAAGTGATTTACATAGTTTTTCTGCAACGTTTATAACAGGAACTTCTCCAAAAATTTTGCCTGTAAAAGCGGTGGATGATTTGGGATTTACACCTTCAAATCCGTTAATTCTCAAAATCATGAAATTATACGATGAATTGATTAATAACTACCTTAACGACAAATCCAGACTTTGAAGAATTCGATTGAGGATTTACATCAAAAAGTATTTCTTTAATTCTTTGAAAAACAAAATGATCCGGCAGCCAAAGGTAACCGGATCATTTTGTTTACTTTTATATGTGAGCAATTATTTACCAGGGCAAACTTTGACAACACTTTCCCTGATATTTTTGTGGCCATAGTTTTTATCAAAGGCATCGCTGAATTGTTTGGCAAGATTTTTTGCATGCAAATCGTATGCTTCTTTGTTTTGCCACGTATTTAT
>RZYY01000444.1 GCA_009930115.1 Sphingobacteriia bacterium
GACCTGCGGCCAGGTCATCCCATCCGCACGGATGGCTTCGATCCATTTCTGACGATCGTTATCCAGCGACACCCCTAAAATCTGAAATCCATAATCCCGGTATTCATTATACATTGCCATAACATTTGGATTTTCGCGGCGGCAGGGTTCACACCAGGAAGCCCAAAAATCGAGTAACAGATACGATCCCCGAAAATCCGATACATGAATCAACTTTCCATCCGGATCCGGTAGGGCAAAATCAGGAGCCGGCATCCCGGGTTTCAGTTTAGCCTCGGCAGTCACCGTATAATTCAACTCTATAACATAAATATTTTCCGGAAATTTCTCCAATAAGGCAGCATTTACTTTTTCAAATAACGGCAAATCATCGGCTAAATCGAGTTGATTCAAATAAAAAAGACAAGCAGGAGAGCCCGGATTCTTAGTAGCAAAATCGCGAATAATCGACCGTTTTTCTTCCACCATCCGTTCAGAAAACATACGAAATTCATCGTTTCGTAATGCTTTTGCTTCCGGGGTCTGGAGTGCATCGTAGGCTTTACGCAACGAATCCTGACGAAGTTCAACGATACGTAGCATATCACCCACGGCAATAAAATGGGTGGTGTAAACACTCCCTTGTACCTGCATATTCGAACGCAAAGGGAATCCATCCATAGTAATCACGGCTTCTTCACCGGGTTGCAAAATCAAATTAAGAAAATCACCATTGGAGAAGACAAGCTGGTAAAAATCAGTAGATGGGGTATTAAATTCGATGCGAAACGTCCCGTCTGGGTCAGGAATGATTTCTGCAATCTGCGTTTTTTCCTGGTTTAAATGTTGTAACCTAACCCATTCCATTGCAGCGGGAAAAGTAAACTTACCCTGAATAACCACTGAATCATTGGAAGAAGATCCGGCACAACCAGCCAGAAGAACGAAAATTGCAAACAAAAGCAAATTCTTAATCTGTTTCATAATAATTTGTTTTTCAGCTTTTTTAAAAAAAATACGAGTACGGATGGATACCAGCACAAAAATATGAATAAAAAGGATCCTCGACTTGAGTCCATTTGAAGCAACCGCATCGGGCCATGTGTTCCAAAATCATCCGGCGTCAAAAGTAAAAAAAAGAGAACGAACAGGGTGCAAAAAAAATCTGCAAATAGAAGATTAAAAGTAGGGATATCGAAGAGAGAATTGTATTTTTGGGATATGGAATTTACAGCTGAATCAAGAAATCCC
>RZYY01000445.1 GCA_009930115.1 Sphingobacteriia bacterium
GCATTAAACCCAGTGCTATAACCAGCCCTGCTTCGAGGAAAAGACCCTTGTATCTTTCAAGGTCGTATTTCGGGTTTTTCTTGATATCCATGGTAAATAATTTTAAGATTCTAAGCAAAGATGAAATAAAGCAGCAATTCCACAAATATTATTTCAGAAAAAGGCCGGTAAAGATAAGTTTATGGCCTGAAAACAGGAATTAGCTGATATTCTGAGATAAAATTAGTGGCCCGTGTGTCCTTTGTAGCTTTCGGCATTCATAAGATCGTTAAGCTCGGCCGGGTTTGAAATTTTAATTTTAACAATCCATCCTTCGCCGTAAGGATCTTTATTGATCAGGTCGGGTGTTTCTTTTACTTTTTCGTTGAATTCGAGCACTTCGCCGCCAACAGGCATGTACACGTCAGTTACAGTTTTCACTGCTTCGATGGTTCCAAGCGCTTCTTCGCGGTCGAGAGTTTCGCCAACGGTTTCAACTTCTACAAAAACGACATCGCCGAGTTCTGACTGTGCAAAATCACTGACGCCGATAAAACCGGTTTCGCTTTCAACGCGAATCCATTCATGACTTTTGGTGTAGAGTAAGTTTTCAGGAATATTCATTGCCAATTTGTTTTTAATGCCCAAAATTACACTATTTTTTTAAATCCGGCAATGTGTGAATGAAAAATTATTGTGCCAGTGAGAACCGGAGACTGATGCCGGCGTTGGTGTTGCTGTTCAGGAATTGTGACGAAATGTAGGGGTTGTTGATCACCTTGTCGAAGAAAGCCCGGATAGTAAATTTCTGGCTCAGCATGTACTCTGCCGAGAGGTTGATGGAAATAACTTTTTGTCCGGCACTTATCTGGTCAACATCTTCAACAATTTTGCGAAGAACGGTTTTGTTGTTTCGGATCGAAAAATCGGCTTTCAGACTCAGGTCGCTTTTAAAATCTTTTCCGGAGATTTCAAATTCCACGTCTTTAAATCTGTACCCAAAACCCAGCGTTATTTCACCTGAAATGATTTCGGTCATTTGGTTATTGGCAAAACTTACAGCGAGATTGCGTGATTTTTTGTATTCAATTTTGCTGATAAGACTGTTTTTCCAGGTCAAATCAATGTTCATAAGCGGGCTGAACTGTTCGGTGATGCTTACCTGTGCAATTTCAAATTTTGGCAGATAATTGCCCAGCGCATCTTTTACAGTAGTGTAGCCGTAAGCGTCGGAATCGGAGAAAAGC
>RZYY01000446.1 GCA_009930115.1 Sphingobacteriia bacterium
GATCTGAAAAGTTGTTCCTGGTCATCGGAAGGTTCAAACGGCAGATTTTTCCGGATTTTTTGATAGATGTACTGTTCAATACCCATAAACGGATGCGTTATTTACGGGAACTGAAAAGTATGAAGAACCCGAACAATTCTATACGACCAATAATTGACACCAATGACACGACAAATTTAGCAAAACCGTTAAAAGCATTGTAATTACTCATAGAGCCCACATTGCCGAAGCCGGGCCCAACATTCCCTATATGTGCTGCTGTGGCGCTTACGGCATCCATAATGTCTATACCTGTTAATGTCAGCAACAAAGATGATATTAGTACACAAAACAAGTAAAACACTATAAAAAGATTCACACCCGAGACCATTTCAGAGTCAAGTGTATGTCCTCCGATCCTTGCCGGAACAACAGATTTCGGATGTAACCGTTTTGTTATCTGGGCTTTGAATGAAAACACAGAAATCAGTATTCTGTCGGCTTTTATACCTCCCGAAGTAGATCCCGAACAACCGCATTGCAAGGTAAAGAAGAATAATAATAAAATAATGAAACCCGGCCATACGGAGGAATCAGCAGTAGCAAAACCGGTAGAAGTGGCCAATGATATTGTCTGAAAAAAGCCGTGTCTGAAAGATTCAGCAAAAGTATCATAAGTCCCTGTCATTTTTAAGCCTAAAGAGACAAATAAACTTCCTGTAAGTAAAGCAGCAATAAAATAACGCGTTACCGGGGATTTAAACAATGTAGTGGATTTTTTGGCCACAAGAAGAAAAATCATTCCAAAATGCAGAGCAGACAGACACATGAAAACCATTATGATGGCTTCAATCAGTTTGCTGTCGTATGCTGCAATACTGAGATTTTTAGTACTGAATCCCCCTGTTGCAATGGTGGCAAAAGAATGACATACGGCATCAAAAAAATTCATACCTGCCAATGTAAGACAGATGACCTCCAATAATGTCAATCCAAAATATATAATAGCTATTACGCGAACCGTTTCTTTTGCTCTGAAACGAAAATAATCCTGTGACAGCGCACTGATCTCTATCTTGGATAACTTTAAACGTATGGAACTTACTTCAGGTAATATGAGCAACATAAAGATGACCACTCCCATACCCCCTATCCAGTGTGTGGATGCCCGCCAAAAAAGCAGCGATTTTGGCAAGATCTCAACATTCGTCAAAATGGTACCTCCTGTTGTGGTATAACCGCTTACA
>RZYY01000447.1 GCA_009930115.1 Sphingobacteriia bacterium
CCAACATCATTCCAAACCCCGTGCTTAAAGCTGTTTTCAATGAAAGGGATGAACAACAGAGGTGTAATTGGTGTCAGGGGCTGGTCGATGGTTTTCTGCCAGTCGATGCGAAGATCACCGCCCCGCCTTAAATTTTCCAGCTCCAAATAATTTTCAATCAGATCGATCTCTTTCTGTAGGGGAACCGTTTGTGCATTGGCGTCATAGAGCATATAGCTGAGCAATTCCGATAACCGGATGACTACGCGCGGTGCCAGGTCAGATTTATCCAATGTCAGGGCGTACAGATTATTCAGTGTATTAAAAAGAAAATGGGGATGAATCTGCGATTTTAGATATTTTAGTTCCGCCTCTAGCTTTTCATTCTCCAGGCGATACGCCTGCCGCTGGAAGAAAAACCAGTATTTAAAAAGCCGGGCTGAGGTCACAATTCCCACCACTGCATAGATATTTACAATGGAATAAGCAGGGTTAAAATCAAAAAAACTCATTTTTCGGGTGACTTCCGGATAAAAAATCGGAAAAGTAACGTATACCTGCATTACCCGTTGCATCAGAATGAAGAATATCGCCGAAAGCAACAGTAACATAGCAAAACCTACATACTTTTTCTTTAACAAAAGCCTGGGTAGCAGGTAGTAAGCAGTGAAGTAAGTCGCAGCTACATCAATCCATAATGAACACCCTAGTTGCAGAAATAACTCAAAAAACGTTGTTTTTGTATAGAAGGCCGAAGAGAGGATTGTGATGACCAGCAAATAGGCCAGCCAGAAAACAATATGCACGAACACCTTATGACGTTCATATAAATCAAGGAAACGATCCGAATTATCAGGAGCAGTCATGTTAAATCTTTACCCAAAAGTAACTGAAATCCGTCCCAATCACAAAAGCAGGCGAAATTCATCCCTTTGCGATCGATGAACGGTAAAAATACGACGATAAGTGGCATTGACCTGCCAGAAGATTCTGAATAGGAATAACTTCAAGGTATTGAGCGAAATAATTCGCTTTTGCTATTATTGTAAATTATCTTTAGCCGGTATTTAAAACACTTCAAAATGAAAACTACATTTTCTCTTTCTGTTTTTCTTTTCTTTTGTGGAGTACTTTTCATTTCTCCTATGGCTTTTGCCAGCGCAGTAAAATCCATAGACCGTGAGGTACAGCAAAACCCTCAAAAGATTTCAGTGGCAATTACCACACAGAATCAATGCAGTATTGT
>RZYY01000448.1 GCA_009930115.1 Sphingobacteriia bacterium
TTGTCCATCACTCCGTCACCATCACTGTCGGCAGGACAACCTTCGGCATTGACTACAGAACCAGCCGGAGAATTGAGACATTTGTCAAACTTATCTTTCACACCATCTTTGTCGCTATCGCATGGAGCACCAAAGCCAATTACAATTCCCACCGAATGTTTCACATAGCAATCGTTCATATCGGCAACGGCAAAATCCCTGTCATCATTAAAGGTAAGCTGATAAGTTCCGATATATTGAACAGCTATTTTGGAACTGATCTGATACTTGAGTCCCAATCCAAGAGGCACGATAAAATCAACGCCGGAAACTGAGATGCGGTTCCCATTGTAATAAGCAAGTCCTGCACCGGCAATCAGCGATGGAGAAAATTTCCATTTGGCCGGAAACAAAATATCATTGTTCAATTTCAAAGACAACAACAAAGCAGGATCAAGTTTCTTTCCAAGAAATCTTTCTGCCGAAGATTTAAAATAGCCATAATCGCCATAACTGGCAGAAAGGCCGAGATCGAATGAAGGGCTGATATAACGGTTCAACTGCATAGCGCCGAATCCGTAAAATGCTTTGCTGAAATCACCGATGGCATTTCCATAGTCGCCGGTATATTCATTTTTGCCCCCAAAAAAACCAATTGACCATTTGTTTTCTACAGTCTGAGCACTCATCATCTGAAGAAACAAAAGACTTATCAATAAAAATCCTGTAACCTGTTTCATAATGTTTCAATTTTAATATTTATGACAAAGATAGTGCTTAATAGAGGTATATTGCAACTACATTTTTATTAAATATAGCCGTCTGTAATATATTTGAAGTAATTTACATAAAGTACCAGGAAATTTGTCTGATTTTTAAGACTTAAGCAGTAGAAACATATGGCAAAATCCTATATTTATTTTTCTAAAAATCATACATCAACGGCGCCCCAGCATACGCACGCCTCTGACAATAATCTGAACATCGTTCCAGGCCTTATAATCGCGGGCATACACGATGTTCAGATTGTCGATAGTAGCCGGATTATCAATCGGTTTCCGGGCATAATCAGCCGGATTGAGGACCCCTTTTTTGATGGCTGGAAAACGATGACTCAGCGGAATGGAAAGATTGTATCCAACCCAGCTTTTACAACCAAAAAAGACCGAAAAGAGATTGGCAATGAAACCAATGGGCGATTGAATAAAAAACACGAGCACTGGTGAAAAAATCAGTAAAACAA
>RZYY01000449.1 GCA_009930115.1 Sphingobacteriia bacterium
AGGAATTTCACTGACATGTTTGGAACATTTTCCCGACACAAGATCAGCCGTGAACATGGGTATTCCATGAAATTTGATATTTTCAATTTCAATGCTTGAATTACATAGATAATAACATCCATCAGGTAGTCCATCAATTTGAGCTTCAAACAAACAATCATCGTGATTTCCTGCAACGAAAATCTTATACTTATATGGAAGAGCACCAAACCACCTGATAAAATCCAGCACCTCTTCTACTGTTCCATCGCATGAAAAGTCGCCCGAGTGAATAAGGAGATCGGCTGCCGGCAGGTTGCTCAGTTGATTGTGCCTGTTGTGTGTATCTGATAAGTGTAGTATTTGCATCGATACTATATTACTATGAAGGAATTCTGAATGCTTGTTTTTGCTAAGTGGAGATTACAAATAAGCAATATTTTAAGGTCATCTGTCGCACAACCATTTCTTTGCAAGTTAACGATTGGAAAGTAAATCTACAAACTTTTTATCAATTATTCTTGTCAAAAAGAATTTTTAATTAATTGATAAGGCAATTATCTGCGAAGGGGAAATTTTTGCAGTGCCTCCATCATGAATTGATCGAAATGGTTTCTCAGTTGCGATTCATTGGCTGCAAGGAACTCGATGCCAAGGGTGGGGTTGATTGCGGAGCTCTTGTGAACAGACATGATTTCGAGCGATTGTTGCAGTCCCGCGAGGGTTCCATATTTCTTCAGCCGGTTGGTCTTTATGAAATGGAAAATGAACCCTTTCACCTTTTTGGGCAGCCACCAGTAGTAAAGTAAAACAGACCAGTAAAAATTTCGGGCAAATTGGTCGAGGCTCCGCCCATTGCCATATCTATCAAAATCGGAAGCGAGCAGATAATCATAATACATGTCGGCCATGATTCCCGAATAGCGTCCGAATGATGGCCGGAGTAGCTCCACCGTCTCCTTGAATGCAGGATGGTTGTCGGTAAAATGATCGATTTGCCTGTGCAACAGGATTCCTTTTCTGATACCCGAAGGATATGCCTTGTATCTCCGACCTTTGACAAAATCTCCGATGAAATTGCCGACGGCTACCTGACGACAGCTGTCCGAAAAATAAATATGGGCAAGGTAATTCAAATTATAATGAAAATTCAACTAGTAAATGCAACTTTGCAGACAAAATAGGGAAGTTTGTTTTTTACAGAGCCAGGAGGAATGACTCCCCCTTGCTCTGATGGAAAAA
>RZYY01000160.1 GCA_009930115.1 Sphingobacteriia bacterium
GCACAGACGTTTAATCAGCAGTCAGCAGTGGCAGCAAATTATCGGACTTTTTATTCTGCTGCTGACCATCTTTTTATTTTTTTCACTGGGTTCCTATTTTCATACCTGCCAATATGATGATGTTGTTTTTAATCAAAGTATCTGGGACATTCTCACCACTGCCGGGATAAAAGTTGAAAACCTCATGGGTAAACTCGGAGCCATCAGTGCTTATTATTCGGTAAAAAAAGGCTTTGGTGCGGCAGCATTTCTGTTTTTATTGTTCTTTGGTTTTGCAGGTGTAAAATTACTGTTCCCCAAATTGAGCGTGCCGGTCTGGAAAGTATTTCAGCTCATGGTGATAGGAATATTGTGGTTTCCCGCTGCTTTTGCCTACTTAATCCCTTCACTGAAAGATGGCATTTTTCCCGGAACTTTCGGAATTTACGTCGAAAAATGGCTGGTTACCTATCTGGGGAAACCCGGTACAGGATTGTTACTCTTATTTATCCTTATCGTTTTTCTGCTGCTTGCCGGCTTTTTTAAACTTTTCAGGTTTAAATTCTCAGAAGGTTATCTCAGAAAGGAAAAAACCGGCAATGAAAATAGCAAAAACGACAACGGTAACAATACTAATGGCGATCAATACAATGTGGAAGAATATTATGTTAAGGATAATGAAGAAAATGATGAAGAAAAACAATTACCGAATCCTGTTAACCACAAAATAAGACCGAATAGCTCATCACCACGGGAAAAGGATGCCGAAACAATGCCCTCAGACAATACGAGCAATGTTATTGAATTTGAACCGGATATACCATCTGATGATTCTTCATCGGTCAATCATAACCACGTGGATTTTACCATAGAAAATCCAACCGAACTATCAAAAACTCCTGAGGCTCAAACCGAACCGACTGTCAAAACCAACGAACCGCAGATTAAATCGAGATACGGTGTTGAAAGCCTTTATGACCCGCGTTTAGACCTCCCTCATTATCAGTTTCCCACACTTGATCTGCTCAACGATTACGGAAGCGATAAACTGAATGTGCGTAATGAAGAGCTTGTTGCCAACAAACAAAAAATTGTGGAAACCCTCAATCATTACAGCATTGAGATTGAAAAAATCAAAGCTACCATAGGACCCACAGTTACGTTATATGAAATTATTCCCAAACCCGGCATACGCATCTCACGCATTCGTAATCTTGAGGATGATATTGCACTAAGCCTTTCAGCGCTTGGAATCCGCATCATAGCACCAATCCCCGGTAAAGGAACTGTAGGAATTGAAGTTCCAAATCAAAATCCCGACATCGTTTCGATGAAATCAATCCTGGCTTCTGACAAATTTAAGGATTCAAAAGCTGAGCTGCCCTTTGGAATGGGAAAAACAGTATCAAATGAAGTATTTATTGCTGACCTCACCAAAATGCCGCACATTCTGATGGCCGGAGCAACCGGCCAGGGTAAATCAGTCGGCCTGAATGCAGTCATTACTTCACTCCTTTACAAAAAACATCCTGCTGAACTAAAATTCGTAATGGTTGATCCTAAGAAAGTGGAACTAACGCTCTTTTCAAAAATTGAACGCCATTACCTGGCCAAATTACCAGACTCTGAAGAAGCAATCATTACTGACACCCGAAAAGTTGTTCGCACTTTGAATTCTCTTGGAATTGAAATGGATACAAGGTATGAATTGCTGAAAGATGCCCAGGTCAGAAACATCAGGGAATACAATGCAAAATTCCTGGAACGCAGGCTCAACCCCACCGAAGGTCATCATTTTTTACCCTACATTGTGCTTGTTGTGGATGAATTTGCCGACCTGATCATGACGGCAGGCAAAGAGATTGAAATCCCGCTCACACGATTGGCACAACTTGCCAGAGCTGTGGGCATTCATCTGATTATCGCCACACAAAGACCTTCGGTAAATATTATTACCGGTTCGATTAAGGCCAATTTTCCTGCCCGTGTAGCATTCAGGGTCATTTCCAAAGTGGACTCACGTACAATACTCGACAGCCCCGGAGCTGACCAACTGGTTGGTCGCGGAGACATGCTGCTTTCCACAGGCAGTGATCTGATCAGGTTGCAGTGTGCATTCATTGACACTCCCGAAATAGAGAAACTTACAGAATATATCGGTGCACAGCGCGCTTATCCAGATGCTTATCACCTCCCTGAATTTGCTGATGAGCAGGATGAACATATTACCGATTTCGACCCGTCAGAACGTGACCCTTTGTTTGAAGAATCAGCCAGAATCCTGGTACAGACGCAGCAGGGGTCAACCTCATTGTTGCAACGTAAACTGAAAATCGGATACAATCGTGCAGGTCGTATTATCGATCAGCTCGAAGGTTCAGGCATTGTCGGCCCCTTCGAAGGCAGCAAAGCCCGTGAAGTTCTTATCAAATCTGAGTTGGATTTGGAACAGTTTTTGAGAAACATGAACGAAAATTTTAATTCCAAATAATCATGAAATACGTTTTCATCTTCTTTTTGTCCATTTTATTGCTACAGACCCAAACCACTTTGTCAGCCCAGTCGCGCGACAAACAGGCATCTGAAATTCTGGATGAAGTAACCCGTAAAACATTGGATTACAAATCTATAAAACTGGATTTTACTTATGCAATGGAAAACCCCGATGCCAATATTAGCGAGTCAACGAACGGTGCCGCCATGATCAGCGGAGATAAATACCGGCTCAATATTGCCGGCCAGACAATAATTTCCGACGGAGAAACGATCTGGACTATTATCAACGATGCAAAGGAAATTCAGGTAAATGATGCTTCAAATGACAGCGGTGTGTTTTCTCCTACTAAAATGCTGACCGAATACAATAATCATTACAAATCAAAGCTTATCCCCAAAATCACCTCTTTCGAGGGTAAAAATGTACATGCCCTTGAACTGATACCTCTTGAGAAAAAATCATATGACAAAGTCAATCTATACATCGACAAAACAAGCATGGATTTGTATATCATCGAAATTTTTGACCAGAATGGCAGTAAATACACTTACAAAATTAACCGGTTTGATACCCATCAGCCGATAGATGAAAAATCATTTGTTTTAAATAAAGATGAATTCCCGGAATATTATCTCATCGACATGAGATAAATCAATAATTTTCACACCGATATTTATCATCCGCATTGACATCGAATCATTCACGTCAATGCGGATTTTTTTTTGAAAATCATTAGCGACGAGGAAATTTATTTACATTTGCCTTGCGGTACTCATTCAAGTAACACCTTCAAATAATAACATTGTAAGCCGTTCAATTTAAATAAATTAAACAATATTAATATGGAAAATTTTGACAAATCGTTAAAAGAATGGATTAACGATGAAAAAGCCGCTACCGAACTCATTAATGTCATCGGAAAGTTGTGGTTTGATAAATCAATTGAACTGATTTGTCTGCGCAGTCAACTGATTGATCGTGGCCCTGGAAAAATCCTCAACAAGCATGTCCGCGCTGAGACAATTCTAAACAAATCAGTCAGGATTCAGGACTCGCTTATTCTGGCAAAAGCAATACTTGCCGAGGACATTGCTCCGGCGAGGATCGACATTGGCCGGCTTAACTCCGAATGGACTGATGAAGGGCACAATTACCGCAATGCAAATGATTTTATTCTGAACAAACTGAAAGAATTTGTCGGAGCACCTCCCCGAAGCACAAGAACACAGGATGTTGTCCTTTATGGATTTGGCAGGATTGGAAGGCTGCTTGCACGAGAGCTCATCAAAATTGCAGGTAATGGATCGCAACTGAGACTAAAAGCTATTGTAACCCGCACCAACAGCCCCGAAGATATCAAAAAAAGAATTTCCCTTTTCAGAAAAGATTCCGTGCATGGTGCTTTCAACGGCGTTGCAAACGAAGACCTCGAAAATAAATGTTTTCACATCAACGGTCATATCATCCACATGATTGCAGCCACTAATCCTGAAGATATTGATTATACCCAATATGGAATAAAAGATGCCCTTGTTATCGACAACACCGGTGTCTGGCGCGATCGTAAAGGACTTGAAAGACACCTCAAGTCAACAGGTGTCAGCAAAGTATTGCTCACTGCACCGGGTAAAGATGATATCCCCAATGTGGTTTATGGTGTAAATCAGAACACTTTGAATCTTAAGGACGAACAAATCTTTTCGGCTGCGTCCTGTACAACCAATGCCATTGTTCCCGGGCTTCAGGTCATTCAGGAAAATCTTGGTATTATCAAAGGTCATATCGAAACTATCCACTCCTATACCAACGATCAGAACCTTTTGGATAATTACCATAAAAAATCAAGAAGAGGACGTTCAGCCCCGTTGAATATGGTAATCACCGAAACAGGTGCCGGTTCCGCTGCAGCAAAAGCCATTCCGATGTTGAAAGGAAAACTGACATCAAATGCCGTCAGAGTGCCTACACCGGATGTATCTCTTGCCATTCTGACCATCGAAGTAGAAAAAGAAACCACTGTGGATCAGGTTAATCAACTCTTTTTACAAGCTGCTTTGAAAGGAAACCTTATCGAACAAATCAGATACAGCAACTCGACGGAATTTGTCTCTTCTGATGGTATTGGCGATTCCTGCGCCTGTATCTTTGATATGCCTGCAACTAAAGTCTCTGAAGACGGGAAAACAGTTATTATTTACCTTTGGTATGACAACGAGTTTGGTTACAGTTCGCAGGTAATCAGACTTGCCAAACATATCGGACAAGTGAAAAGCTATCGTTACTATTAATCAATAAATTATCAGATGTTGTGAAAAGGCGGTCAATAGTACCGCCTTTTCGAATTATTTATCAGTGCATCAATTACTTAAAAAAGTATTGTAAAAAAAATCAAATTTACTCTTCAATATCCAATGTGCAGTTTCAAATCAAAGTAGTTACTTTGCACGAAAAATTGAAAAGAAATGATTCAGACAAAATATATTTTCGTTACCGGAGGCGTAACTTCCAGCCTTGGTAAAGGAATTATCTCAGCTTCTCTTGGCAAATTATTACAATCACGTGGTTTTTCGGTAACCATTCAAAAACTTGATCCATACATCAATATTGATCCGGGAACATTAAACCCATATGAACATGGTGAGTGCTATGTAACCGAAGACGGTGCCGAAACTGACCTTGATCTTGGGCATTACGAGCGTTTCAGCAATGTACCTACAACACAGGCAAATAATGTAACTACCGGACGCATCTATCAGTCTGTAATCAACAAAGAACGTCGCGGTGATTTTCTGGGTTCTACAGTACAGGTGATTCCGCACATTACCGACGAAATTAAATACCGGATCAAACTTTTGGGGAATAAAGGAGAATACGATTTTGTAATTACCGAAATTGGTGGGACGGTCGGGGATATTGAATCCCTTCCTTACATTGAAGCTGTTCGTCAGATGAGAAGAGAGCTCGGAAACAATTGCCTTGTAATCCATCTGACCCTCGTCCCCTATCTTGCAGCCGCCGAAGAATTGAAAACAAAACCCACTCAACATTCGGTAAAAACCATGCTGGAACAGGGAGTTCAACCCGATATCATTGTCTGTCGGACCGAACATCCGCTAACCCATGCACTAAAGAACAAGATAGCCCTCTTTTGTAATGTTGACGATTCGTCTGTAATCGAATCCATTGATGCTGAAACCATTTATGATGTCCCTCTTCTCATGCTCAAAGAACATCTTGATACTGAGGTATTAAGAAAATTAAAACTCCCGACCGATAAGCTTCCCGACCTGAAAAACTGGGAAGATTTTCTAAACCGACTGAAAAATCCGACTTCATCAGTAACCATCGGCCTTATTGGGAAATACGTCGAACTAAAAGATGCCTATAAGTCTATCAGCGAATCCTTCATCCATGCCGGAGCTGAAAATCATTGCAAAGTACATTTAAAAATGATTCATTCAGAATTGATTGAAGGAAGCGAAAACGAAGAACATCTCGTTGGTCTCGACGGAATACTTGTTGCTCCGGGATTTGGCTCCAGAGGTATCGAAGG
>RZYY01000450.1 GCA_009930115.1 Sphingobacteriia bacterium
TCACCTTCCCTGATGTATTTTTTATCGTAAGCCTGGTAATCAAGTACATCCTTTGCTCCTCCATGAATTTCCTTGACCTGAATTTTTGTGGTAGAAGGGTGAAGGCTAAGAAGTACTTCTTTCCATGTGTGTACTTTTACAGCAGGGTCGAGTACTGATAGTTGAGAATCGAGAATCTGCTGTGAAGTTGTTGTATATGAACGAAACCCATCAACATCAGTTTCAAATGTGTGTCGCAATTCACGAATGATACCTGCATTGTTTTGTTCAATTCCCATTCTGTAGAAATTAAAAACATTTTCAACAAGTTCTTTAATTCTGCTTTGCCACACCTGAAACCTTGAAATGTGTATTAACATTGAATTATGCTCATCACCTTGTCCTCGCAATCGCCTGATTGCACATGTCAGAATAAAACATTTTATAGCTGTTTTCAGTGATTCAGGAACATTAACAGGTAGTTGGTCATCACGTTTATGTCTATCAGGCACAAAGGTTTGATAATCGTCTATTCTGTGAACAACAGGTAACGTATCTGTTGGTTCTTCACCATCTTCCAAAGGTTCAAAACCAAATATCTTATCCGGCCCAATGTAGTTTGACGGAGCAGGAATATTGGTAATAAAATCTCTCGGAAAAAGGTTGTCGTCATTAAGTGGAATGAAAATATTTGCAAACGGAGTGGCAGTGTAACCCACGTAAGCACTTTTCTGAAATAACCTTAACAGATTTCTTATCTGTCCGTTTATTTTTGTTGGATTCAGGTCGTCTCTTGTTGTGTTAATTGATGCATTATCAGCTTCATCATCAATTATCAGTAATGGTTTATTCCTGATAATTATGCTACCATTGCTTGTTTCTGAGGATTGAGCAGAAAGCCATTGTTCCAGTCTGTTTAAAACATAAGCATTCTTTTTGACCACAGCAATAATCGGGTCATTGGTGTAAAAATTCAATGCTAGGGCGTTTGCAGCACCAGCGTTAAAATCTCCATTGTCAAGACTGGATGTCAGCGAATGTGCAATTAAATGCCTGTTACTTTTTGGTTCACCAACACCAATCCAAAGATTATTGTTTCTGTTTACTCTTTCCTGTTGTGTATCAAATCCCAGAAAACCTTCATCAAGTCTAAGCTGAGTCTGGCTTCTCAGGTTTTTATGAATACCGGCAAGGACGATTATCATTTTAAATCCTGCATCGGCAGCTTTGCAA
>RZYY01000451.1 GCA_009930115.1 Sphingobacteriia bacterium
GATGTTTTTCGGAATAGGATGTCAGGAGATGACACTCGAAGAGATTGGCGATAAATTTCAACTCACCCGTGAGCGGGTACGACAGATCAAGGAGAAAGCAATCCGCAGGTTGCGACAGGACTCACGCAGCAAACTGTTAAAAAGCTATTTGGGATAAAAAGCCCACACAGCCATATAAAAGTGCCGCAAGTGTGGATAATTGCCCATCGGGATGTAATTTCGGAAAAATAAATTGAAAATTAAGATTATATAAATTTAAAGTTTTATATTTGTAGCTTAAATACAACTTTATCGGCGGAAGCCGAGCAGAGTATGAGGCAGGGAAATGATGCTATTTCAGCATTTGGCTGCGAACAATTTTATAACAGAGATGTTATAAATGCACTAAAGAATGGGGTACAGATTTAAGTATCACCATTCAAACAAAGAATATCGAGTTATTGTGAAACGAAAAATGTTTAATTAGATTGTAAATTTATGAAAAAATTTAGTTTACTTTTATTTTCGGCACTTGTTGCGTTCAGCATCAGTGCACAGGAGGTACAGAATGTTTCTGAAGGTACCGTATACCTGAAGAACAAAGGTAGTGACAACTGGTATATGGGTCTCGGCGGCGGAACAAACCTCTACATGACCACAGGTGAGGCCGATGCTGATGCAGGACTTGGCGATCGTCTTGGTTGGAATGGTCAATTGGAAATCGGACGCTGGAATTCACCCAACTGGGGAGCTCGCTTGGTAATCGACGGTGGTCACATCAAGCATGTTGCTGCCGGACTCGACCCCGAACAAAACTGGGTGGGTGGACACGTGGACCTGATGTACAACATCATCAACCACTGGGGCAGCTACAACCCCGACCGTGTATACAGCCTGATACCTTACGCAGGTGTAGGTTACATGTACGGCCTGAATGAAGACTGGAAGAAACCGAATCCTGATGGAGACCTGTTCAAACATCAGAACCAATCTTTGACCTACAATGCTGGTTTGATCAACAATTTCCAGTTGTCAAACAGTGTAGCTCTTTTCCTTGAACTGGGAGTAAGAATTGTACAGGAATCATTTGACGGCAGTGGAGTGGTAGGAAATCGTGAATACGACGGTATGCTCACCGGTGTTGCAGGTCTGAAGTTTGGTCTGGGTGGCAAACAGGATTTCACTCCTGCCGAGCTGATGGACTACAACCTGATCAACGACCTCAACAGCCAG
>RZYY01000452.1 GCA_009930115.1 Sphingobacteriia bacterium
TTATGAAAACAACAGAAAGGGCAAGTCGGTCTTTTGAATATCAATGCAAAAAAGCCTTAAAGTGTAGGAATGACCGATGCCAACCAACTTGTTACGGATGTAAATTTTTTGAATCCTGCGAAATACTACGTTCCATTGACAGGGCTAAAAGCACAATGCGTAAGGCGGGGCTAATTATGTAAACAACAACATTATGAAAACAATAGACATTAATGCACGTGAATGGTTTGATAAAACCTACGGCAACAGTTATTTTAGCGCAATCGTAACGGTGGATTATGGTATGGAAACAGAGAAATCCTTTCCCGTTCATTTCCAGTATGGTTACGGAGATTTTTATAGGTATGCCGCTTTCGAGGAACTTAAAAAGCAGGGGATTATAAAGGCGGATGATAATGTTCAGTTTTGGCAATGGTGCAGGGATAACAAAGTCATTGCGCGTTATGACATACACAGAGGATGTAAAAAACGCGACGTGGTGAATTTCACCAAATAGTGTCCACCGCCCCGAATAATTGCCTGAAAATAAGGCGATGTGAAAATTGGATTTTCTTCGGGGTGCAAATTACTAACCAATAAAACAGTTATTATTATGAAAACGAAAATCTTAAAGGAAAAACAAGAAGTAATTAACAAACTTCAGGTCGGTGATGTTCACGACTATCCATTAAACCAATGGTTCCCAAAGAACTCATGGTCAACAGAGCGTAAGATAAAATTCACGTTAAAAAAGATTGAGAAGTATTATGAGGCGGAATTAGCCGAAGCAGACGCTATTGAAAACGCGGAAGAAGTAAGGGAATTTTCCATATCCGTTGAATGGGTAAACAGTCGCATGTATGGAGCGAATCCGAACGCAACGATTAAAGTTGGGTATGATGAGTTTATATCAGGCTTAATATCGGGAAGTGGATACGACAAGGAAAGCACCGCGATTGCGGGAGCGTTTAATCAGAGCGAAAAACTACGCGGAATATTATACAAAAACAGGGGTAAGATTGCGGATAAATATGGGTGGTATTATTGTGACTACTCATTAAGCGGTGGCGTTGGGTCAGAGTGTTTTTGGAGAATATTTGAATCATGCGGTTATGAGGTAAAACACGTTGCATCAGGGAAAACGTATGATGCGTGGATAGTGAGCAAGAAATAAATCCACCGATGAGTCTTTGAAAATTAAGACGAAACGCGCCGAAAAAAGGCGCGTCTGGA
>RZYY01000037.1 GCA_009930115.1 Sphingobacteriia bacterium
TTTATTGATAAATTGGCCAGCCTCACTACCGAAGAGTAATCCCTGTTTGGGAAAAACTTTGAATTTTCCAGGTTCCAGATCATCATTGCTGAATCATAATATTTGACTGATAAAGCAAAAGCGTTACTGGCATATTCTTCAGCACGGGCATTTCGTGCGGCATTGATTGCCTGTTGAGCGTTTTTAATTTCGGAAACAGGAGGTTCTGGTTTCATATTTATTATTGCCATCAGTGCCGTTCCGGCTAAAACCAGGATGATTGCTATAATTAAAAAGATTTTAAGGGTTTTTCTCATTGTGAAGTCTTGTCGTGAAACATCATTTAAAATTTTAGACCAGGAATAACGAAACATTTACCGATTCATTAAGAAAAGTCTAATTTTTTTCAAAAAAACGGTTAATAATTCTGCAAAAGTATTAATTGCAAAAAACCCCAACAATTGTTGGGGTTTTTTGAAATTCTGATGTTTCAGTTTTTACCATCTTTTCACTTTGGCAATAACTTCCTTAAGTTCAACATTAATTGCCATAGCGCGCTCATGTGCAGCTTTTGCTTTTACCTGTGCACCAAGATAATCACCGTTTGTAATAAGCTGAGTAGTCTCAGTTACGGTATTTTCGATCATGGTGAGTTCGTTTTTAATTTCTTCAAGTGCAGCTGCACCTTCTTTACCTTTTGGAGCTTTGAGTACTAATTCTTTGTTTTCTGCCAGAATGGTATTAATGGTTGCAACCATTTCTTCTGTGGCACTTTTTACCTGGGCTTTTGCAGCTTCGGCGCTTGCGGTAACCTGCGGTACTGCCTGCATAATGGCGTCAAGTTGTGTTTTTACTGCATCGAAATTCTTGAATGTTTTTGAGTTTTGAATTTCTACTGCTGCAAGAGTAGCGGCCATAGAATCCTGTACTGCTGCAAATTCAGCAGGAACATAAAGATCAGCCTGAACTGTTTTCAAAGATTCGATAGCTGCTTTTGCGGCATCAATTTGTTCTTGTGGTACTTTCTGACAACTCGTTGCGAGCACTACCATTGCTATTGCTGCAACAACCATTAAAACTTGCTTTTTCATGTTTAAAAAATTAATGTTAAATTGATTATTGGTTAAATTGTTTCTTTTCGATGTATTGTAAAAATACATGTTAATTATTTATCTTTGGGCATATTTTAAATAAATCACTATTTAGACGAAGGGCAACAAAAAAGTAACAAAAAATTTCAAAATATCGAACTTTTATATCTTCGCAACCACAAAAAACAAAATGAAACTAAGAGAATACAGGGATTTGACTGATGAGGAATTGGTTAAACTAATCGCCCAGAATGGGGAGAATAAATTGTTTGGTATTCTCTACGAAAGGTACAATAAAAAAGTACAGGAAAAATGCTACAGTTTATTAAAAAACAGAGAGTTAGCCAATAGTATTGCAGTCGAAATTTTATCCCGCGTTTATGAAAAACTCTCTGGTTTTAAAGGTAATTCATCGTTCAGCAGTTGGCTCTATTCTGTTACTTACAATCATTGCATTGACTATTTGAGAGTCAATAAAAAATTGCACTATCCCGAATGGAATAATCAGCAGGAACTCCCGGAGATTGTTGATGTAACCGAAGAAGATTTAACGGATATTCATTATTCTAGATTACTTGAACTGCTTGATATACTGCATACTGAAGAGAAAGCAATGATTATGATGAAATACCAGGATGATATGCCGATCAAAGAAATTGCTGCATCCATGCGGCTTACTGAAAGTGCTGTGAAAATGAGACTTATGCGCGCCAGAGCAAGGCTCATTTTTCTTTATAAAACTATTTATGGAAATTATTCCTGATGAATGGTTACTTTGTTTGGTTGTTATCGTCAAAAGAAAAACTGAAAAGCAATGAATTTTTTAGCAAAAATATTTAGAAGGCAAGTTGATTACATACCTGACTTAGTAACAAATAATTTGAAGAAGCATTTTGTAAACGCTAAAAACATTGAATGGGGGCACTATCATGATTTGTTTGAAGCTTCTTTTTACG
Organism: Sphingobacteriia bacterium; assembly: GCA_009930115.1. GTDB lineage: Bacteria > Bacteroidota > Bacteroidia > Bacteroidales > 4484-276 > RZYY01. The sequence continues at coordinate 2,027 of RZYY01000037.1, forward strand.
AAAATGATGTTGAGAAAATTGCAAGGTTTGATGCAAAAGGCAATCTTGTTGAATACAGGATCAATATTCCTGTACCTGAAATACCATCTTTTGTAAAAATAAATGTAGATAAGGATTTGGAAATCATGAACTGTATTAAAGTATTTATTTCAGATGCAATGAATTATGAAGTCATAGTTCGAAACAAAGCATTGGTAAGGTATCAGTTGCTACTGGATGCTAATGGCGAAAAACTACGTTTTGAAAAGCTTTAATGAGAGTTCAAAAGATGATGAGATACTGGGTTTAAAAGGTTCTCAGGTATTTAATCTCAATTTTTCTCAAATCTCTGAATCGCTTAACTGTTTGATCTGCAAGGTTTTTTCTTACTGCAAAATCAAGTGTGCACGATAAATGAAAATTTTGATTGAGCTGTTCAAGACCTTCTTCTTTCATAATTCGCATTACATCATTCATATCTTCGTAGGCAAACCTTAACTGATAGCTCTCTTTAATAATCCTGGTTTCAATAAAATTTTGCTGAAGCGCATCCTGTGCGGCGTATTTGTATGCATTTATCAATCCTCTTACTCCCAGTTTTATACCCCCAAAATAGCGGATAACAACTATGAGTGCATTAGTCAGGTCATTTGCAAGCAATTGGCCGTAAATAGGTTTCCCTGCTGTACCGGATGGTTCTCCGTCATCATTAATACGATATGATTCCTTACCAAATCCCAAAATCCAGGCATAACAGTGATGCCTGGCATCGAAATATTCTTTTTTTAAAGATTCAAGCTCCTGTTTTATCTGACTTTCGCTGTCAACCGGAATGGCATGAGCAATAAATCTGCTTCCTTTATCTTTAAAAAGCCCCTGCGATCTTTGAGCAATAGTTTTATATGTATCGTCAAACAACATCATCGAAATTTTGACAAAATTATATAAAACCTCTGGTTTGTTCGTTTTATCCAAAACATTGAAAAAGAGAAATTATGCAAAGCAATGAAATTAAGGCGTTGTCCGAAAAATACAGCACCCTGACTGCTGAAAACCTTTCGGCACTGGTAAAAATAAAATCCATGAGTGGTAAAGAAAAGGAAGTTGCCCATGAAGTACGCCGTCAGATGCTTGAAGCAGGGTTTGACGATGTGCGCTTCGATGGATTGGGGAATGTGATTGGAAGAATTGGCAGTGGTAAACGGATTTTAGCTATTGACGGTCATATAGATACTGTGGATGTTGGCAATTTAGCCAATTGGGATTTTGATCCATTTTGTGGTGAAATAAGAGACGGGTATGTTTACGGGCGTGGTTCGGTAGATCAAAAAGGCGGGGTTGCTGCTTTTCTCACAGCAGGGAAAATTATTAAAGAATTGGGATTGGCTGACAACATAACAGTGCTTTTTGTAGGAAGTGTAATCGAAGAGGATTGCGACGGACTTTGCTGGAAATATCTCGTGGAAGAGGAAGGCATACGTCCGGATGTTGTAATAAGTACGGAACCGACCAATTTGAATATTTACAGAGGACAAAGGGGCAGAATGGAAATGGATGTTGAGTTTAACGGAATTTCATCACATGGTTCAGCTCCGGAACGTGGTAAAAATGCAATTTACTTGGCTTCGCGTGCCTGTCTGGCCATCGAAAAACTCAACAATGAATTAAAGAATGATGATTTTCTTGGTAAAGGCAGCATAACCATATCTCAATTTGTTTCGGGAGCTCCTTCACTCTGTGCTGTAGCTGATTATGCCAAAATTCATCTTGATCGCAGGTTAACCTGGGGTGAAACTAAAATTTCAGCCGTTGCCGAAATCCAAAAGATAGTTGAAGGTCTGGATGCTAAAGTAACCATTCCTTATTACAACCAAAAAGGATGGACCGGCAAAGAATATGGTATGGAACAATATTATCCTACATGGATGTTGTCAGAGGATCATCCTGCCATACAAACTGCTGTTAAGACTTTCGAAGAATTATTTAACAAAAAGCCGTTGGTTGATAAATGGACATTTTCCACCAACGGAGTTACAATAAATGGCATTTACGGAATCCCGGTGCTGGGATTCGGTCCGGGTAATGAAGTGATGGCTCATGCCCCAAACGAAAAAACACCTGTTTCTGATCTTATTGCAGCTTCAGCTTTTTATGCCGGATTTACACAGTATTTTAATGCGTTTACTGATTAATCAATCTTTATTTTTGCAAACAATCATCAAGAAAAGCGAAAAATGAAAGACATGATGAAAATGATCCGGACACTCGAAAGCTCTGAAAATTCGATGTTTGGAAAGGATTTTTTACTTACCTGGGAAAAGACTGATGCAGAGTTGAAATTAATTCTTGAGCTTGCACAAATACTCAAACAAATGAGGATTGAAAATATTTCACCAAAAGTATTTGATTCCGGCTTGGCAGTATCAATGTTCAGGGATAAATCAACCCGTACCCGGTTTTCGTTTGCGTCAGCCTGCAACCTGCTTGGTTTGGCAGTGCAGGACCTCGATGAAGAAAAATCGCAGTTATCCCACGGTGAAACCAATCGGGAAACGGCAAATATGATTTCATTTTTAACAGAAGTCATTGGCATTCGTGATGATATGTATCTTGGTGAAGGGAATCGTTTTATGCGTGAGATGGGAGAGGCGCTGGACGAAGGATTTTCCGGTGGGGTTCTTCCACGGCGGCCGTCCATTGTCAACCTTCAATGCGATCTTGACCATCCTACACAATCTATGGCTGATTTACTTCATCTGGTCAACGAAGTTGGTTCAACCGGAAATTTAAAAAACAAAAAAATCGCAATGACCTGGGCATATTCTCCGAGCTATGGCAAACCACTTTCAGTTCCGCAGGGAATTATTACATTGATGACCCGTTTTGGAATGAATGTGCATCTGGCCTATCCGCCAGGCTACGATCTTATTCCTGAAATTGTTGATATTGCAAAAAAACAAGCCCGGCAGAGTAATGGAAGTTTCACCGTGAGCAACTCAATGGAAGAGGCATTCCATCAGGCAGATTTTGTTTACCCGAAAAGCTGGGCACCTTTTGAGGTAATGAAACAACGTACAGTATTGCTCAAAAATAGTGATGTCAGCGGATTAAAAAACCTGGAAAAAGTATGTCTGGACAATAACGCAAAATACAAAAACTGGGAATGTGATGAAGCCAGGATGCGGCTGACTAAAGACGGAAATGCTCTTTATATGCATTGTCTGCCTGCTGATATTTCAGAGGTTTCCTGTGTGAAGGGGGAGGTTCAAAAAGAAGTCTTCGAAAAATACCGGATGAAAACATATCTTCAGGCAGGTTATAAACCATACATTATTGCTGCTATGATGCTGGCAGCCAAATTCAAAAAACCGGCGGAGATTCTTTCAAAATTTGTTGAAAGTAAAACCCTGAGGGTTTTTGAATAAACTGCACAAAGGAAAGTTTTACCGGAAAGAATTGCGAAAAAATATGGGCTATCAATTTTATAATTTACAACAATGAAACATTCTTTACAATTATCCTTCGCACTGATTATTCTGGTGCTCTCAGCCTGCAACCGTGAAAATCGCCCCGATACGTTAACTATAAAAATTATCGAAACATCCGATATTCATGGTGCAATATTTCCGCATGATCTAATTATGGATCAGCCTTCCAAATATTCCCAGGCACAAATTTTCAGCTATGTTGGACAGGAACGAAGCAAACCTGACCAGGAAGTAATTTTGCTTGATAACGGAGATATTTTACAGGGCGATCCGTTAATTTATTATTACAATTTTGAGCAGACAAATGAACCTCACATTGTTGCACGGGTGATGAATTACATGCAGTACGATGCTGCAACAGTTGGCAATCATGACATAGAACCCGGACATGCAGTATATGATAAATTAAACTCAGCTTTCACTTTTCCCTGGCTTGCCGCTAATGCACTTGATAAAGCAACTGGCAATCCTTATTTTAAACCCTATTCAATAATAGAAAAGAGGGGAGTGAAAGTTGCCGTACTTGGCCTGATTACACCGGCTATTCCAAAGTGGTTGCCCGAACAAACCTGGGAAGGAATTGAATTTGTGGATATGATAGAATCAGCCAGATATTGGGTAAGTCAGATTCAGGAAAAGGAAAATCCTGATCTTTTAATTGGATTATTTCATTCAGGTCTTGATTATACTTATGGAAATCAGGATAAAACTACAAGGTGCAACGAAAATGCATCCCTGCTTGTTGCCGAGCAGGTACCTGGTTTTGATGTGATTTTCGTCGGACATGACCATAAAGGTTGGAATAAATGGGCAAAAACTGCTGATGGCAATGAGGTCCTTATCTTAGGTGCGTTGAATGGAGCGAAAACAGTTACTGCTTCAACCATAAAACTTTTCTTAGACAAAAAAAGCAATAGATACGAGAAAAAAATATCCGGTGAAGTAGTAGATATAGCTTCGTTTGAGCCAAATCAGGATTTTTTAAAAGAATTTGAAGATGCCTTTGATAACGCTTCAGAATATGTTTCAAAACCAGTTACAGAGCTTCAAAACCCGATTTCCACACGCCCGGTTTTTTTTGGTGATGCCGCGTTCACCGACCTGATCCACGAAATGCAGCTTGACATAACTGATGCCGACATTTCTTTTGCTACCTCAAATTCATTTGACCTCAAACTTGATACCGGTCTTTTGCAAATAAGGGATATTTTCAAATTTCACCGCTACGAGAACCTGCTTTACACAATGGAACTAACCGGAAAAGAAATTGAAGATTATTTGGAGTATTCCTATAGTTTGTGGTATGATCAGATGCAGTCGCCCGAAGATCATATGTTATTATTCAGAAAGGATTCAGCCGGACAAGTTATTTTAAATAGTAATAACCTGGCATCTCTTGAAAATCCATTCTGGAATTTTGATTCTTCCGAAGGAATCTATTACGAAGTTGATGTTTCGAAACCTGAAGGTAACAGAATAAGGATTATTAGTTTAACTGATGGTGCACCATTTGATCCAGCACATCATTATTCTGTTGCACTTAACTCATACAGAGGTAATGGTGGAGGGGAGCATTTAACCCTTGGCGCTGGCATTTCCAGAGATTCTTTATCACAGCGTATCCAGTATATAAGTGAAAGGGACCTTCGGTGGCATACCATTCAATGGTTAGAACAGAAGGGAAGTGTTGCTCCAAAAGCAAACCGAAACTGGAAAGTCATTCCTGAGTTGTGGGTGGAAAATGCTACAGCAACTGATCAGTTGTTGTTGTTCGGCCCGAATTAATTCCGATAAGTCTTGGACAATATTCTGAAATGCTTTATTAGTCAATGTTTTACATATTCTTACAGAAGCATGTACGGGCGGGACATTACATTATTTTTGCTGTCTGAAAACAAACATGATTCCCGAATATGGAAATGAAAATTTTCTTTGAAGGACGAAAAAAAATTAATGCTGAATTTAACGGACAGATTATTTCTACAGACCAGCCATCTCAATCGGGTGGGGAAGGAACCGCTCCTGCGCCGTTTACTTTGTTTTTAGCATCAATCGGAACATGTGCAGGAATTTACGTCAAGTCGTTTTGCGATCAGCGCAATATTCCCAGCGATAAGATTTTTTTAACCCAAAAAATGAATTACAATTATAAAACCCGTTTGATCGACAACATTGAACTGAAAATACACCTGCCTGCCGATTTTCCGGAAAAGTACAAGCCTGCTATTGTCAATGCAGCAAATCTTTGTGCTGTGAAAGAACATTTGAAAAATCCTCCACTTATCGAGGTGAATACATATACTGCTGATTGATTTAAAAACCTGCCGATGAGGCGGGTTTTTTCTTAAAAAAAAGAGGCTGCCTCAATTAGTCAGCCTCTTTTTGTGCTTATACTTTACTTTTTTTATCAATTATGATCCAATTCCAAAACGGTAAAATTGAGTAATAGTAAGGTTTTTATCAGATTCTTTGAGGTAATCACCCACTGTTTTTTTGCTGTCTTTGATAAATTCCTGATTGAGCAAGGTACTTTCCTTAAAAAATTTCTGAAGCCGGCCCTGAGCTATTTTTTCAAGCATATTTTCAGGCTTTCCTTCTTTTCTTGCGAGTTCCTTTCCTATTTCAATTTCTTTTTCGATTATATCCTGAGGAACAGATTCCTTATCCAATGCTACCGGATTCATAGCTGCAATCTGCATGGCAACATCATGACCCTTTTCTTCAACGTTCGGAGCATCATTTTTGTTAAGTCCGACCAATGTTCCGATTTTATTTCCCAGATGATTGTAAGAGGCTACCTTAGGAGCTTCAATAGCGGCAAAACTGTCAAACTCGATTTTTTCGCCGGTTTTTCCAATCAGGTCATTCAACATTTGCTCAACGGTTGAATGGCCAATCTTCATTGAACGGGCTTGTACGATTGATGTGATTTTGTTCTCAATTGCGCTGTTAGCGATGGATTGAACAAAATGGACAAAGTCTTCACTTTTTCCAACGAAATCAGTTTCGCAGTTGACCATCAACACTACTCCAAAAGTGTGGTCGCTATTTGTTTTTGCAATTACATATCCTTCAGTGGTATCTTTGTCGGCTCGTTTTGCAGCGATTTTAGCACCTTTTTTACGAAGAATTTCAATGGCTTTTTCAAAATCACCATTGCTTTCGGTGAGGGCCTGCTTACAGTCCATCATTCCTGAACCGGTTTGTTTGCGCAGTTTTGCAACATCTGCAGCAGAAATAGTTGACATTTTCTTTAAGTTAAGATTAATGATTTATTTTTTTCTTATCGAAGCACCTTTTCTGGCTCTTTTTTCCCGATCCATAGTTTCTTCTTCTTCTTTCTTCAGGCGCTTGATTTCTTCTTTTTTCGACAATCGTTTATTATTTTCGTCAGCATCTTCAATTTCAGCTTCAAGGTCTTGTCTTGATCTGGTTTTGATGTTTTCGGCTTCTTCTTCTTCTTCTTTAGCGCGTTTATCCTTTTCAACTTTTCGCTCCATCAAGCCTTCTTCGATAGCCTTGACCATGATTTCGATAATCAGGGAAATGGATTTTGAGGCATCATCATTGGCCGGAATGGGGAAATCAACTGTTTTTGGATCGGAGTTGGTATCGACCATAGCAAAAGTCGGGATATTCAGTTTTTTGGCTTCTGCTACCGAAATGTGTTCTTTTATGATATCAACGATGAACAAGGCAGATGGCAGTCTGCTCAGATCGGCAATACTTCCAAGTTGTTTCTCCAGTTTAGCTCTTTCGCGGGTTATTTGAAGACGTTCTCTTTTTGAAATATTCGTAAACGAGTTGTCTTTCATCATGCTGTCAATAGAGCTCATTTTGCGAACAGCTTTTCTAATAGTGGCAAAATTGGTAAGCATTCCGCCAGGCCAGCGTTCTGTAACGTAAGGCATTCCAACACGTTTTACTTTCTCAGCCACAATGTCTTTAGCCTGTTTTTTGGTGGCTACAAAAAGCACTTTTTTTCCAGATTTGGCAATCTGTTTCAGTGCTGAAGCAGCTTCTTCAATTTTTGCTGCGGTTTTGTAAAGGTCAATAATGTGAATTCCATTGCGCTCCATAAAAATATAAGGAGCCATGTTAGGATTCCATTTTCTTTTTAAATGCCCAAAATGCACTCCTGCATCGAGCAATTCTTCGAAATTTGTTCTTGCCATTGAGTTTTTGATTTTATGTTTACATTCCGATTAAGCAACCTGCGGGTAGTTCACAGCTGGATGAAGTCTCGCAGGTTTGGATACTAAACACTTTAATATCCGTAGATTATCGTTTACTGAATTGAAATCTTTTGCGGGCTTTTTTCTGACCGGGCTTTTTGCGTTCAACCATACGTGGGTCTCTTCTTAGAAATCCATTTGATTTAAGTACCGGACGATGTTCAGGCTCCAGTTCAATGAGGGCTCTTGATATAGCCAGACGAAGTGCTTCAGCCTGGCCTTTAATTCCACCACCATCAAGGTTGGCAGCGATATCAAGCTTATCTGAATTGTTGGTAAGTTCCAATGGTTTGAGTACGATATTTTGCAATGTCTTTACCGAAAAGTAATTTTCAAGTTCACGTTTGTTAACGGTGATTTTCCCGTTGCCTGGTTGTACGTAAACTCTGGCTATTGCAGTTTTTCTCCTTCCTACGGTGTTGATTACTTCCATTGATTATTTAATTTCATTTAAGTTTATTTTCCTGGGTTTTTGAGCTTCCTGGTTGTGTTCAGGGCCGGCATACACATAAAGGTTACGGAAAAGCTGGCTGCCAAGCTTGTTTTTGGGGAGCATCCCTCTGATTGCTTCTTCAACCAATGAAGCAGGTTTTTTCATTTTTACCTGGGTGGCAGTCATTATTTTTTGACCTCCGGGATAACCAGAATGGGTGATGTATTCTTTATCTGCCCATTTATTTCCGGTTAATCTAATTTTTTCAGCATTGACGACAACGACGTTGTCACCGCAGTCAACATGCGGAGTATAGCTTGGTTTCAGCTTGCCGCGAAGCAGCATGGCAGCTTTCGAAGCCAACCTTCCTAAAACCTCATTCTCAGCATCAATAAGAACCCATTCTTTTGTTACTGTTTCCTGGTTGGCGCTAATTGTCTTATAACTTAAGGTATCCATTTATTAATCAGTTAAATCTGTTCTATTGTAAATCCCTTTTTAAAACGGGCTGCAAAAGTAGAATTATTTTGGTTATCAACAAATATCTTTAAAAAAAAGTTTTCTATCCCTCCATTCTTTAGTCTTAAGTGGGGGGAATTTTTATCAGACCAGAAAGCCCTTTTAAAGAATGGTGAAATTTTAATGCTTTTTTGAAAGAAATCTTGTTTAGAACTTTACCTTTGCAAAGGTAAATGATTTTTGACGCTAAACTTGTGGTATGCAAATCATCAAAATGATTCAGAATTCAGCTGCCTTGAAAATTTTTCGCTAATTAAAATAATGAAAGAATGATGAAAAAGCTACTCTTTTTTTTCACAACGTTCTTGATAGTTCAATGGTTGTATCCTGACACATTAACAGATAGCTTACGTATGTTAATGCGCAGTGATACCATCACTGAAGAAGGAATTTTGGAAACCTATGATTCAATGATTGATTACCTTTTGCAACACGATATTGAAGAATGCAGGACGGTTTGCTGGGAAGGTATCAACTACGCGAAAAATGTCAATAATTACAAATACGAAAGTACATTTATCACATATCTTGGTGCTACATATTATAATCAGGGCGATTATAAAATAACTGCAGAATTTTGGTTTAAAGCTCTCCATATCAGTGAAAATGCCAAAGATACACCACGCATCGAACAGATGTACAACAACCTGGGTATTCTTTATAAAACCATGAATGAATATGAAATTAGCGCCAATTACTTAAGAAAGTCGCTTGAGTGGAAACTGCGAAGCGGAAATAAGTTAAAAATTGCCATAATGCAAATGAACATTGGTGTGTTGTTCCATAAGATGCAATTGTACGATTCGGCATACGTCTATCTGAATCAGGCATTGGAAGTAATCAGAAATAGTGATGATAAAAAAGCATTAGCGTTGATTTATAATAATTTGGGATCGGTTTATATGGCAAAAAAAAATCATACCCTTTCACTTGAGAATTATCTGAAAGCATACGAATTAATCAACTATATGCCTATTTATGAACATGCTATCGTTCTTATGAATATCGGGACTTCTTATTTGCATCACTTTGACAATCTGGAGAAAGGACGTGAATACCTGGAGAAAAGTTTTGAAATTGCTAAAGTTCAGAATAACTTACGCGTGATCAGCAACATTTACGAGGTTTATGATGATTATTACCATAAAAAAGGAGATTACAAAAAAGCTTTTGAATATTTGGAACTTCACAAAGCAACCAGAGATTCACTGTTCACTTTAGAAAAAGATTTACAAATAAAAGAAATGCAGGCTAATTTTGACTTTGAGCGAAAAGAACAGGAACTCAATCAACAAATGGAAATTGAACGGATTGAAAGCGAAAGGCAAAAAAGAATTAATCAGGTGATGATTGCAATAATTGCTTTTGGTATTTTGATTTTGGGTACAATATCTTACCTATTTATTAAGGTGCGCAAAGCCAAGAGAGAAATTGAAGTTACTCAAAATGAATTGAAACAATCGAATGCTGAACTGATTAAAGCCAAAACAGAAACAGAACGCGCACTCGAATTTAAGAGTCAGTTTCTTGCCAACATGAGTCACGAAGTTAGAACACCGCTAAATGCAATCATTGGTTTCAACTCAAAGCTTAAACAAATCAACAATGACAAGAAAACAGCTGAATACATTGATGCTATTGAGATTGGAAGCTATAACCTGCTTTCATTGCTCAATGATATTTTGGATATGTCGAAACTCGAAGCAGGAAAAATCATTGTAAATCCTGTAAATATAAATCTAAAGTCATTGATTAATGAGATTTGGTTCTCTTTCAACCTGCGAGCCAGAGACAATAAAATTCTTTTCGAGTTCATTTATGATGACGAAATACCCGAAAATTTTTACGTAGATCATTTTCTGCTGCGACAAATTATCGTTAATCTGGTAAGTAATGCGCTAAAATTTACCCAACAGGGATTTATTCGGGTTTCAGTGATGCAGGATGACACTGATCCTAAAATATTTGCATCAAGCATGATGAATTTGAAGATTGACGTCGAAGATACAGGGATTGGCATTAAACCTGAAGATCAGAGTACCATTTTCGAATCATTTGTTCAGGCTAAACATAATAATCAGAAAGTTTATGGAGGTACAGGCCTTGGTCTCTCCATTTCCAAAAAGATGGTACAGTTAATGGGTGGTGATATTACCCTGAAGAGTGAACCAGGTAAAGGAAGCACCTTTAGTGTTCATTTGAATAGGGTTTCGATTGGTTCACCAAATGCTATCGAATTCAATAAATCAAGACCAGACTCAAAATTAATTGATTTTCAATTTACAGGAGGTGTTTTACTGGCTGCGGATGATGAACTCCTCAACCGAAAGATGCTGAAGTCATTTTTTGAAGAAACAGCAGTTGAACTGCATATTGTTGATAATGGTGAGGAATTGATTGAAGCTGCGCGCAAAGTAAAACCAACAGTAATTCTTTCAGATATGAAAATGCCGGTAATGAATGGCATTGAAGCAGCAAAAATTATCAAATCAGATCCTGAACTAAAAGACATTCCTGTTATTTCTTTCACCGCATCAATTGATTTTCCAAAACTGGACGCTGAAATTCGGAAACTTTTTGCTGGCTGCATTAATAAACCTGTAGATATCAACGAATTATTTTACAGGCTATCATTTTACCTTCCTACTTCAAAAATTCAAGTTCCAAGCAACTCTTAACTATTTTCGTTGAATATCCGATAGAAAGAAAACATAACTACTTGGATTCCAGATAGTGATTAAAAGACAAATTTTGAGTCAAGAAAAGATAATAGAAAAAAGTAAGGTAAATTACCAATCTTAAAAAAATCTTGGAACTAACTGTGAATTATAGATCTGACGTAGCTGGTTTTATTGCAAAATATTTATGTTCGAGTAATAAAGCTTAATATAGTAAAAGAATCAACGCCACTTCAGACATGTGTTTTCTGAATGCGGGAAAACCAAATCAATTCTTCTAATTCTGGGAGATTCATCAGTATTGCCGGATTTTTGAAGATGTTTTCCAGCACAATCAAAACATCTCCCTCCATTAATTTTTCAAAAAGCAAGAAAATAGTACACCGGAAAACAGATTTTTGTTTTTATCAGACAGCAGAATACTGAAGAACATCTTATTTAATAAGGTGTGCATCTTTTCCAAAAATAAGCTTGATGAAGATAAAATTATCATGTCAATCAGGTAGGGGTAAAGCCCTTCTCAAATCTCATGGTTTTGTCAGGTATTTTCTATGAAAAAAATAAATTCACAAATATAAATTGTAAAAATAAGATTACAAATGTAAACCATTTAATAAAAATCAATGTTTTTCTGTAAATTAAGTGAATTTACATGCTTTTAGGTATTATTGAAATTATAAATAATTATAAATCAGTGTTAAATAAAAATTATTTAAAGTGACAGTTGATTTAATAAAACGCAAGATAATTAACTTTAGGTTTAATTTTTATTTTTATTAAATAATTGTAAATTAATATAATATGAAGTTTAATGAAAGTAAGAATCTAAAAATGTACAAATGTACACTTTAAAAACAAATGTAAATAATAAAAATGTACAAATGTAATTAAAAAAGAATGTACTTTTGTAAAAAATAATTTTTAATGCAGGATTTACACGAACGTATTGCTCTGGTGATTTCAACAAAAGGAATGACCAATGCTGAATTTGCAGAATCTATTGAAGTTCAGCCATCAAATATTTCGCACATTATGTCGGGAAGGAACAAGCCCAGTCTGGATTTGGTAATGAAGATTCTAAAGAGGTTTCCAGAACTGCGAACTGAGTGGCTGATACACGGTAAGGGAGCAATGAATAAAGATTATGGGCTTTTTGATGAAATTTCACCGGTTATAGAAAACAAAACTCAAGAACTTGGTGCCGGGATTGAAAAAGCAAAAATTGCGTCAACGGCGGAAAAGCAGGTTATTATCGAAAAACCTGTTCAATCTGCTGGTAAAACCGGGACTGAGTCTGATGCTATGCTTGATCCAAAAGGAACAACCAAATCAGTTACACAAAAGGAAGGAAACATTCAGCGGGATTATGCAGGAAAACGTGCCCAAAAGGCAAAAATCGTGGAAAAGATTGTTCTTTTTTATGACGATCATACCTTCGAAATTTTTTATCCTGATCAAAAAGAACAATAGTTTTTAAAAACTCATGGAATCTTATCATCTTGTAAATTAAATCTTTATATCATGGTTTTGTTCTATTTGGATAATTGATTCAGTGCTTCGCGAACGAGTAAGATCGTCGTTTCTGTTTCTTCTTCCGTGATAGTCAGTGGAGGTGCTATTCGGAAAGCCTGTGGCATGAAAAAAAATGGATCAGTCACTAATCCAAACTGCAACAGATTCTTCATTGCACGCTGGTTTGTTTCGATCGAATCCAGTTCTATACTCAGCAATAAACCTTTTCGTCTGATTTTTTTGACCATTGAGAGGGATGATAATGCATCCTCAAATTTTTTCCCAATGAGTTCAGCATTTTTCCATATTTCCGGAGGTGTGGTTAGAACTTTCAGATTGGCAAGCGCTGCAGCTGCACTGACAGGGTGGCCTCCAAAGGTGGTAATATGTCCAAAGTCAGGATTTTCGGTAAGCGACAACATAATTTCTTTGCTAGCTATAAATGCTCCTATCGGCATGCCGCCTCCCATTGCTTTGGCCAGACATAATATATCTGGTTCTGCTTGAAAATGCTCAAAGCAAAACAGTTTTCCGGTACGGCCAAATCCAACCTGTATTTCATCATAAATTAACAAAGTACCTGTCGCATTGCATTTTTGGCGGAGTTCTTCAAGAAAGCCTGCTTCAGGTACAATCACACCAGCTTCTGCCTGAACAGGTTCGACAAGCACTGCAGCAGTACGTTCCGAGATCAGTTGGAGATCATCGAATTGGTTAAACCTCAGAAAACGAATATCAGGCAGCAATGGCCGGTAAGCATATTTTATCGATTCATTGCCTAAAAGACTGAATGCACCGTGTGTTCCACCGTGATAACTATTGTAGAAACCAATTAGCTCTGTTCGTCCGGTTACTCTTTTTGCAAGTTTAAGTGCACCATCCACAGCTTCACTGCCTGAATTGACAAGATATACTGAATTCAGGTGTTTTGGTAGCACTTCAGCGAGTTTGCTGGCAAGTTTCACCTGAGGACTTTGAATAAATTCGCCATAAACCATCAGGTGCATGTAGCTGTCCAGTTGTTTTTTAACTGCTTCGACAATTGCCGGATGACGATGACCAAGATTGCTGACGCATACGCCGGAAACTAAGTCAATATATCGTTTTCCATCTGGTGAATACATGTAAATGCCTTCAGCACGTTCGATTTCGAGCCCGATGGGAATCTGGCTTGGCAATGCAAGATGCTGAAAGAAAATTTGACGATTGGTAATCATTTGCCCTGAAAATTGAATTATTGAAAAGATGAAAGCATCGAACAATATGAAAATTGCAATAATTTAGACATTTCATCTTGTTTATCGAATGAAATCAATGCAAAAGGTGTTATAAGTCCTTCATTTTAACAATCATACGGCGTTCTTTTTTTGTTGGTCTTCCAATGCCTCGGTCTCGTTTTTCCCAAATGATTTCATTGTATTTTTTTAATTTTTGAAATTCTTCCTCCGGAGTGATATCTTTGGCATAGGAGGAAACTATTTTGGCACTCACCCTGTTAGTAAGGTTTTCAAGCACTACAAGTGTTCGTGTAAACTGAGGGTGAACAAAAATCTGAACGGTATCATTAATTTTTATTTCGCGTGAAGGTTTTACTGGCTGGCCGTCGACAGTTATTTTCCCTGAACGGCATGCCTCTGCTGCCATACTGCGTGTTTTAAATGCTCTTACTGCCCAAAGCCATTTATCAATTCTTACGGAATTGTCCATTGCATTATTTTTTCCTGAAATAAATCTGAATCTGATTTCCGGAGAAATCAAACTGTTTGCGCAACTGGTTTTCGAGGAACCGTTTGTAAGGTTCGCGCACATACTGTGGCAAATTACAATAGAATGCAAATGCCGGAAATTTTACAGGTAACTGGGTTATGTATTTGATTTTGACAGATTTGCCTTTGTAAATCGGAGGAGGTGATGATTCAATTAAAGGAAGCAGCAATTCATTGAGTTTTGAGGTGGAAATTCGCTTTGTTTTGTTTTTGTATGCTTCATTTGCTGATTCGATAGCTTTAAAAATTCGCTGCTTGTTGACAGCGGAAGCGAAAACGATTTTGTAATCAGTAAAAGGTTCTGTTTGTTTTCTGATTGCCTGTTCAAAATCCAAATGGGTATTGGTGTTTTTTTGAATCAAATCCCATTTATTTACGACCATAACCATTGCTTTCCTGTTCTTCTCAATAAGGTGCAAAATGTTCATGTCCTGGCTTTCGAATCCTTGTGTGGCGTCTACCATTAATAAGCAAACATCGCTGTTTTCGATTGCCCGCACTGATCGTAGAACCGAATAGAATTCGATATTTTCCGAAACTTTGCTTTTTTTACGAAGCCCTGCTGTATCAACCAGGATAAAATCAAATCCAAAACTATTGTAGCGGGTGTTGATTGTGTCGCGTGTAGTGCCCGGAATGTCAGTTACAATATTTCGGTCAGTACCTGTTAAAGCGTTTATCAGTGAAGATTTTCCCACATTAGGACGCCCCACAACTGCAAGCCGGGGAAGATCAGGGTCAGGCTCATTGCTGGTGTCAGATAAATACTTTACTGCTTCATCAAGTAGCTCTCCTGTGCCGCTGCCATTTATTGCTGAAATGGAAAAGATTTTTTCGAAACCAAGTTCAAAAAACTCCGTGAAGTCGTTGCTTTGTCGTGTACTATCAATTTTATTTACAGCCAGAAGCACTTCTTTGCTTGTTTTGCGCAGTATTCTGGCTACATCTTTATCCAGCTCATTAAGACCATCGCGGGCATCAACCACAAACAGAATGACATCAGCTTCGGAAATAGCCAGATCGACCTGTTTGCGAATTTCTTCTTCAAAAATATCTTCAGAACCGATGATATATCCGCCGGTGTCGATTACCGAAAAACCAATTCCGTTCCAGTCGCTTCTGCCATAGTGTCGATCACGTGTTACTCCGCTTGTTTCTTCCACAATGGCCTGACGTTGGCCAACCAGCCGGTTAAAAAGTGTTGATTTTCCGACGTTAGGCCTGCCTACAATTGCTAAAATGTTTGCCATATTAGTTTCAAAATTTTCATTTGTGCTGATAAGGTATCAAATGCCTGCGCTGCAAAACTATAGCTCGTAACCGAATCTTCTTAGAGCCTGGTCACTGTCGCGCCAATTCTTATCAACTTTTACACTTATTTCCAAATAGACTTTCTTATTAAGAAATGTTTCAATGTCTTTTCGCGCTTCAATTCCCAGCTGTTTAACTGCTTTACCCTGCTTGCCGATAATAATCATTCGCTGACTTTCGCGTGTAACAAAAATAAGTGCCCTGATGCGTGTAATATTCTCTTCTTCTTTAAACTCATCGATGACAACTTCAACAGAGTAAGGGATTTCTTTACGATAAAGCGTTAAAATTTTTTCTCTGATTATTTCAGCAACAAAAAACCGATAGGATTTATCCGTAAGTTCATCCTTTGCATAATAGGCCGGGTGCTCTGGCAGTTTTTCAATGATGACATCCATAACTCTGGCAGTATTAAAGCCGTAAAGTGCTGAAACAGGTATAATTACAGAATCAGGAAGACGCACTTGCCAGGTGTCAACAAGATTTTGTATCCCGGACTGATTTTCAGTGTCAACTTTATTGATTATCAGAAGGAGATTTTCAGGATTAATTTTGGATAGTGTTTCAAGTGTTTCATCAATGGCTTTCATTCCTGGCTCAACAATGTAGATTACTAAGTCAGCATCTTCGATTGCTCCGCTCACCTGATGCATCATGGCCTCGTGCAATTTATAGTGAGGTTTGATGATACCGGGTGTATCGGAGAAAATAATTTGAAAATTTTCTCCGCTTACAATTCCTTTGATTCGATGCCGGGTAGTCTGAACCTTGTTGGTGATGACTGAAAGCTTTTCACCTACCAGAACATTCATCAGTGTTGACTTTCCAACATTAGGAAGTCCTAATATTGATACAAAACCCGCCTTGTGCGTCATATTTATTTTCATAAAAAAATTATTTGCAAAGAAACAAATATTATTTTTGCAGCCCGATTTGAAAACAAGTCAACAAGTTCTTATCAAAATAAAACACATTGCGGGGTGGAGCAGAGGTAGCTCGTTGGGCTCATAACCCAAAGGCCGGAGGTTCGAATCCTCCCCCCGCTACTTCCTAAACCGCTGTCTTATAATCAATTGACAGCGGTTTTTTTATTATTCAAACTAATCTTCAGCAAACAGAAATTAGTCAGTACCAGTTTAGATTACCCTTTTTTTTCGAATTGAGATTAAAAGCAGATACACAACCAATCATCGTGCATTAGCTGAAATGTATTATTTTTGCCGGCATGAATCATTCTTTTGAAAGGTTAAGCGAATGAGAATAATTATTTTTGTTTTATTGGTTTTATCTGTGGCCTGCAATCCCAGGGGTGGAGATCAACTTCCCGGCGACCTGGTCAGGAACCCAAAATCAGCTGTTGAATCAGGTTCTGAAAAAAAATTAGCAGCCATAACTTTCGAAAACGATACTCATGATTTCGGAAGAATTATTCAAGGCGAAAAAATTAGTTTTGCTTTTAAATATACTAATACCGGAAATGCTGATCTGATCATTTCCAAAGTAAGTGCTTCCTGCGGATGCACTGTTCCTACTTACACACGTGAGCCAGTTAAACCCGGTGAAACCGGCGTTATTTCGGTTGCTTTCGACAGTAATAACCGCAAAGGCTTTCAGCACAAAACGATTACTGTGATGACAAATACCATTCCGAATACCACTGTGCTTAATATTAAAGCTATTGTTGTTACTCCGTAAATGTTATTTTAATTTGAATATTTATCATTAATACAGATTTTTTATGTCTAATCAATTGTTGAATTTTGTTATTTTAATGCAGAATCCTGAAGGTGGAGAGGGAGGAGGAACTTCCTTTCTGATTATGATCCTGCTCATGATTGTTGTGTTTTATTTTTTCATGATAAGGCCACAAACTCGTAAGGCAAAAGAGCAAAAGAAATTCCGTGAAAACCTTAAAAAAGGCGATAAAATCATTACCATTGGAGGCATTCACGGTAAAATTCTGGAAGTGAAAGAAACAACACTCATCATTCAAACTGAAGGAGAAGGACGGTTGCGCATCGAGAAAAGTGCTGCTGCAGTTGATAGCAGCGCTCAACTGGATGAGCAAACTGCTATTCAGCAAAAATAAACCTGCAGTATTTTACGGAAATAATTATCCCGTATGCTGTTTTTGTCTTTTGATTGGTTATCCTTTTCCTGGGAGTCCAATTTAACCGGGTATGAAAATTTTTAAACAATCGAATAAGCCGGGTGAACGGAATTACCGCTATAACACATCGGTATTTCTGATATGCCTGGTCATTTCAGCAATTTTTTGGCTTCTTGTTAAATTTGCTGACGAAAATCAGACAGATATTTCCATCCCTGTTAAATACACCGGAATTCCACATGGAAAGCAGTTGGTGGGTAATCCTGATAGTATTCTGACTATCAACATAAAATCCAGTGGTTTTGGACTCTTGCGTTTTAAATACCTCATGTCTGAAAAACCATTTCTCATTCATCTTTCCAATAATCAACTGATTAAACAAAATAATACTTCTACATACAGCATCGGAACAATTTCACTGGCACAGCAAATCATTGATTTATACAGGATTTCAGGCAGTATTGAATATGTTTCACCCGAAACTGTTGTTTTACGTTTTGAAGATCAGCAATCAAAGTTAGTGCCTGTCATTCCTGAATTAAGCTATACTTTGATGAAGCAATACTACGCTTATGATTCGTTGAAAATTGATCCGAAGTATGTCGAAATAAAAGGAGTTGAAGAATCAATCAGTAATATCTTTTTCGTGAAAACAGAACCCCTGAAATTCGACAATCTGACAGTCTCTATTCAACAGAAAGTTCGTCTCCAGGTTCCTGACAGTAAATATCCGGTAGAAATCTATCCAGATGAAGTCAACCTGTTTTTACCGGTTGAAAAATATACTGAAGCGGAGATACAAATACCTGTCGAAACTAAGAATACACCTCCGGGCATCAGGGTGAAACTTTTCCCTGAAAAAGTTACTGTTTTTTGTATGGTTGCCCTAAAAGATTTCAAGCGCTTAGAACCCTCCTTATTCACTTGTGCTGTTGATCTTGCCGAATTGCGGGGAGAAAGTCGTAAACGGCTTAAATGCGAGATTTATGCATCACCTTCTTTTGTAAAGATTCAGCGGCTTGTTCCTGCTGATGTCGAATACATTATTCTCAAATAATGTTAGAAATAGGACTCACCGGTGGTATTGGAAGTGGGAAATCATTGATTGCCAGGATTTTCAAAATGTTTGATGTGCCGGTTTTCGATGCCGATTTTGAAGCAAAATCATTGTATCAGGAGATCGGAACAATGGAAGAGATAAGACAACTTTTTGGTGAAAGAGTTTTTGATAAAGGTGTAATTGACCGGAAAGTTCTGGCAAGCATGGTGTTTAGTGAACAATCCATGCTCAATAAACTTAATCAGCTTATCCATCCCAAAGTAAGATCACTTTATACAAACTGGGTTGGAAAGAATTTGAAGGCACCTTATGTGGTTTATGAAGCTGCTATTCTTTTCGAAACAGGTTATTACCAAAAATTGGATAAAACAATTCTTGTAGTGGCTGAGGAGGAATTACGTATCCGGCGTACCATGAATCGAGACCGGAAAATGCGTGCGGAAGTTTTACACCGGATGTCACGACAATGGCCCGATGAAAGAAAAATTCCTCTTGCTGATTTTATTATTCATAACAACGATAATGATTTGTTACTTCCTCAGGTTTATGATGTCCATCAGCGTCTTTTAGGTTTTTGATTTCAGAACATCTGGCACTGGCAGGATGCTGTATCAAAAGAATTTAATTTGAGCTTTTAAAACTTTCACGGTTAAAGCAGGTTTTGGAATTAGTTTAGTTGTTTTGTTTTTAAAAGGAAGATGGTAATTTGCGCATTTCATCTATTGAACGTGAGTTAATTTTCAAATAAAAGGACTGCTTGATTTTTTTCAATGGCCCTCGTTTTATGCTTTCCAAAAAAACCTTGCACAGAAAGCTATGGCCAGGAAATAGAAAAAAACAAGCACAGAATTTGCAAAAATGAAAAGTAGTTCATGAAACGTAGAAGTCAGGCAAATTTATGTTCAGGAATATTTTGTAAAACCTGTTATTCAGGCTTGTTTAGCCCTTAGCAATGAGAATTATGGCAATAATGGCAAGCACAATGCCAATGAGTTTATGCATGGTGAGTTTTTCATTGAAAAAAACAAACCCTGACAATGATGCAAGGGCAACTACTCCAACATTATAGATCGGAACGAAGAAAGAAACCTGATAAAGATCAAGGCCTTGCAGAAAATAGAGTGTCGAATACCAGTTTAACAAACCAAGGACAATTCCTGCTAAAATGTTTTTAAATTCAAATTTTTCATACTTCCAGCCTGAAGCCAGTACTATTATTCCCAGTAACAAGGCGATGGAAAAAGAAGTAGCAAGAAAAACCACAAAGTCATCATTGACGTAAAAATGTTCGGCTACTTTCATCATGGAGTCGTTTAATCCGACTGCCATAAAGAGCAGAGCAGGCAACAAGGCATGTTTTTTATTGACAAAAAGGTTTTTACCTCTTTTGGAAGAAAAATAAAATGCGATAAGCGCCAGAATGATTCCGGTGATTTTCAGCCAACCGGCAGTATCTCCGAAAACTAAAAATCCCAGTAAAACCGGAATAATAACCGACATCCGGCTCGAAATAGCTGTAACGGATACTCCGGCATGACGCGTGGAAAGCGCAAAAAGATTAAAGGCAACAATCAGGGTGATTCCGATGATTAATGATGAAATAAACCAGGTTTGTCCCGGGATTTCACTGAATTGAAAACTGCCTGATTCGCTCATAAAACCAAAACCGGCTGCTACCAGGTAATTGACGGTTATTGCCTGCAATCGACTGATATTGAAGCGCTCAAATATCCTGAATGTGATAATAATCAGGGTGGAAGTAAGTATGGCAAGTATCAGGTAAATCAAGGCAATTAAGGTTTTGTTTATATACCGGCTGTATTAAGATTCCCAAGACTTATGGTAAAAACTTTCATCTGGTTGGGGTCATCATCGTTGATGAGTTTTAGTGAAACCTGCAAATGCAAAAGATAAATGTTAAGTTCGGTTGATTTTGACTGAATTTTTCCAATTTTCAGAATGTCGGAATTGATGATTCCGTAAGTTCTTTTTTCGATGATACCGAAGATTTCATCCGGATGCTCATCTAATATGCTGCTGTCATAATCATCCAATAAATCATGAATGTTGGCAATTTCTGACATTGTAATGACCTGAAGGTTTTCGATTCCGCCAATATTGACCAGAAACCAGGTATTCACGTTTTGATCTATCAGGCAGCGGTTCAGATTGTCACGTTGTAGGATTCTGGCATTGTTAATCAGTGCTCTGCCAAAATAATTATCTCCAAACTTGTAAATCTTATCATAGGTTATAGCATATCTGAGGTTTATGCTGCCAATAATTCTGCGCAATTTGGGATAAAAATGAAATGCATTGTACACCCTAAGGACTATGGCAAAATTTATCGCAAATAAAATAGAATGCAGTGGAGTATCAAAAATGAAAAAACCGCCGTCACCAGTACTGATAAAATGATCGTAAATGCGTTGACGGTCATATTTTTGAAAAATAAATTTGTGATTGGCAAAGCACTGGTCAATTGTTGTCTCCATGAAGCGGTGGAAAAGGAATGGAATAAGCGCCTGTTCAATTACTCCATAACCGGTGCTGTATTGATAAATGTCAAGCCCAAGTACTGATTTATTGGGAATATTGTCGTAGTTGATGTAGGACTGCAGCTCCTGATAAAGGTCTTCATCTTCAGGAATCACGTTGGTTTTCCTGAAGATAACCCTGTGATCCTTTTCATGAATTATATTTCTAAGCCTTTCATAATCCAGCTCTTTGATGGGAATGCTCATTTTTTTGATTATTATTACAAGGCAAAAATATCAATTTTCAATTCATTCGATTTCCATAAATGTAAGATTTCTGATTGTTGTTGCTTACAAGGGATTATCTGTGTTTTTTTTGTAGCCACCTACTTCTGCGTGCTGTTGTTTTTCAGGTTTACTAATTTTTATTGTTTTGTTTTTAAAGCATTTAGCAAGGTGATACACATATTGGTAAAATCAGGTCAAGAGTTATTTTTTCTGATTTTATTGTTTTTTCTGACTTTTTCTTTGTTTACTGATCTGATCTTTTTCCCTGCGTTTTGATAATTTTGTTGGTCGTTTGTTGCAGAATTTGCTGATGAAAGACCTCCAGGCAGTGGAAGGATTTTAATTGTGTTTCCGATCAAATGTTCAATTTTTTTAAAAAGCTGTAGTTCATTTTTGCTGACAAATGTGAGTGCAATTCCTGATTTCTCAGCTCTGGCTGTCCGGCCAACCCGGTGAACGTAATCTTCAGCATCGTGTGGTACATTGAAATTAACCACTAAACTGATGTCCTCTACGTCAATTCCGCGTGAAACAATATCTGTAGCGACCAGTATCTGAATTTCCCTGTTTTTGAACCGTCGCAATACTTCAGTTCGGTTGTTCTGGTCAAGATCGGAATGTATGGCACGTACATTGAATTTCATTCGTAACATTTCCTGTTCAAGCTCTTTTACACTGGATTTTGTGGATAAAAAGACAAGAACAGAAGGTAATTCCTTTCCTGTAATTAGTTTTTTAAGCAGAGCAGACTTTTGTTTGTTTTCAACCAGATATGCTGCCTGAAGCACATTTTCCGGCGGTTTTGAAATTTCCAGAGTAATTTCTTCAGGGGCATTCATGATTTTTTTAGCCAGTTTTCTTATTTCCGGAGGCATTGTTGCTGAAAACATTAGCGTTTGTCTTTTTTTGGGGAGGAAACTGATGATTTTCATGATATCAGGAAGAAAACCCATATCGAGCATACGATCTGCCTCATCCAGGACAAGATATGTCAGTTTGTCAAGATTTACATACCCAAGGTTAAGATGAGATATCAATCGGCCGGGTGTGGCAACAATCACACCTGTTCCTGTTTTGATTGCTTTTCGCTCAACCTCAAAATCGGTTCCGCTGCCACCACCATAAACAGCAATAGAACTTATTCCGGCAAAATAAGAAAAGCCTTCGAGTTGTTGGTCAATTTGCATGGCCAATTCCCTCGTCGGGGCAATAATAAGAACCCTTGTCCGTTTCTGCTTACCCATCATCAAACGATGCAATATCGGTATCGCAAAAGCAGCCGTCTTACCAGTACCTGTCTGCGCAAGCCCCATAACATCCTTGCCGTCAAGGATAGGCTCAATAACCTTTTTCTGTATTTCCGTAGGCACAGTAAAACCC
>RZYY01000453.1 GCA_009930115.1 Sphingobacteriia bacterium
ATTGAAGTTACCGGTGAGGAAAGCAACAGTATTCCATCATTTGAAAATACGATTCATGCAAGTATTTATCCCAACCCGGGTAATGGGCTGTTCAATATCCGGATTGCACAACAGGCCGATTATCTTGAAGTCTTTTCTCTCACAGGCCAACTGGTTTACTCCCGTGATATTATCAGTGAGGAACTGACTATTGATCTTCGCAGCCTGAATTCAGGTCTTTATCTGGCAAAAATAAGCAACCGTAATACCGGTCTTTTCACGACTAAAAACATCATTATTCAGTAATACCATAAAATTGAGGAGGCCAACCGATCCGGCAGGTTTCCTGTTTTTATTATTCACTATTCAATTCTAAATAAACAATAACTATGAAAAAAATTTTAATCATTTTACTTGCCACGATTTCTTTTTATTGGGCACAAGGACAAGGACTTGAGACTTTTGACAACTTTCCAGCTACGGGTTCTTCTTATTCAAATGGAACTTTTATTGGCCAGGATGGTTCTGTGTGGACGTATACTCAATGCCGGGGTGATTTAGAGATCACGGGGAAAGCCATTATGATCGGAAGAAACAGAACTCCTCAGTCAAATTTTTATTCAGGTTTAATACCCAATGGCGTCGGGATAATCAATTTCGATTACATGCAGGCATTTTCAACTAATGTAAACCTGAATGTCCTGATTAATGATGTGGTTGTGGGTAATGTGACTTCCAGCGGAGAGCAGAATGTTATTAAAAATTCCGGTGATATACCTGTAAACATTACAGGAGACGTGGTCATAAAGTTTATTAATGTCAATAACAGTGACGGTCAGGTTGTGGTTGATAATGTTTCCTGGACTGCCGGTTCATTGACCACTGTTTCGACACCGGTATTCTCAGTAATTCCCGGAAATTATTTTACTCCTTTCAACCTCGAAATTAGCTGTATTACACCCAATTCAACCATTTATTTCACAACTGACGGAACGGATCCCAATCAGAGCTCAACAATTTACACTGATCCCATTGAAATCAACCAGACAGTTACAGTTAAAGCTATTGCCTATGCTCCGGGATTAGAACCCAGTGCAATTGCCGTTGCTTTATACACCTTTCCTGAATTTACCGAAGTTCAAAACCTTGCAGCATTAAGGGCTGCTTATCCATCAACAGATTATTTTAAAGTTACCGGTGAAGTTGTGGTTACTTTCGCTCAGGAATG
>RZYY01000161.1 GCA_009930115.1 Sphingobacteriia bacterium
ATTTGATTTATCCTTATTAAAAGGAAAAAAAGTGCTGGTAGTCAACACTGCGTCGAAATGCGGACTAACAAGCCAGTTTGAGCAGTTGCAGGCGCTTTACAGGAAATATGGCGGCGAAAAATTTACTATTATTGGTTTTCCTGCAAATAATTTTATGAATCAGGAGCCTGGTACAAATGAGGAAATCATCGAATTTTGTACAGAAAATTATGGCGTTGAATTTCCTATGATGTCAAAAATTTCGGTTAAAGGTGATAATATGCACATACTTTATCAATGGCTGACCCGAAAAGCTGAGAATGGTGTCATGGACTCAGAAGTGACATGGAATTTTCAGAAATATCTGATTGATGAAAATGGTCGCCTGGCGGTGATGTTTTCGCCAGGAGTAAAACCCGATGATCCACGGATTATCTCTTGGATAGAAGGAAAATAATCCGTCGTTTCTGAATGTTCAAAATTTACATTTTTGTATGAACAACCAGCTATTTATTCTTTAATGAAAAGACCGGGAGCCCATGTAAGTGCGTCAGGCGGTGTTGAAAATGCACCAATAAATGCACACAAAATCGGAGCAAAATCATTTGCTTTGTTTACAAAAAACCAACGCCAGTGGTTTTCAGCCGCCTTGACAAAAAATAGCATCAGGGAATTTAAGATCAATCTGGAAAAGTATGGATATTCCCCTGATCATATCCTCCCGCATGACAGTTATCTGATTAACCTGGGACATCCTGATGATGAAGGACTGGCAAAATCAAGAAAGGCTTTTGAGGATGAAATGCAGCGATGTGAACAACTTGGTCTGCCTTGGCTCAATTTTCATCCCGGCAGTCATTTAGGGAAAATTGATCCCGAAAAATGTTTACTTCGTATTGCAGAGTCAATAAATTTTACCCTCGCAAAAACCTATGGAGTTACAGCGGTTATGGAAAATACCGCCGGACAGGGAACAAACCTCGGATATGCTTTTGAACAGCTTGCATTCATCATCGAACATGTTGAGGATAAAAGCAGGGTTGGGGTTTGTCTGGATACTTGTCATCTCTTTGCTGCCGGTTACGACATCAGGACATGGGATGACTATAATCGTACCTTTGAGCATTTTGATAAGGTGCTGGGAGTAAAATATCTCAAGGGATTGCACCTGAACGATTCACGAAAAGATCTTGGCTCTCATGTTGACCGGCACGAGTGTATAGGAAAGGGGATGATCGGGCTTAATGCTTTTCGATGGATAATGAATGACCCCCGTTTTGATGAAATCCCCCTTATTCTTGAAACTCCGGATGAAACGGTATGGGCAGATGAAATCAGTCTTCTCTGTAGTTTGGTGCAATCAACTTGATACTCTTGTTTTACTTCCCTGCTTTCATTGCTTCTCTGACGTCCACTCCTGATGGATTTTGAAATACCCGTAGTTCGAATTCAGGAATCACAGCCATAATATGGTCGAATATATCCGCCTGAAGATTTTCATAATTTGCCCATTCCTGGTCTCTTGAAAAAACATAAACTTCGATCGGAATCCCTTTTTCGGTTGGTTGCAGATGCCTTACCAGAAAAGTCATTTCAGGATTTATTTTTGGATGATTAATAAGGTAATTGTAAAGATAATTTCTGAAAACTCCGATATTGGTCTGGCGTCGTCCGTTAACCAATATTTCATTATCAATCTGCAATTCTTCGTTATATTTTTTAATTTCTTCCTCTTTGTCGCTGATATATTTCTGCACGTAATGGATTCGTTGAAATTTTTCTATCATTTCCGGGGTGCAAAACCGTACGCTGTTCATGTCAATGTTTATGGAACGTTTGATGCGTCGTCCACCGGATTCTTCCATTCCGCGCCAGTTTTTGAATGATTCGGAGAATAAGGAATAAGCCGGAATAGTGGAAAAGGTTTTATCCCAGTTTTGAACCTTAACGGTAGTGAGCGTGATGTCCACCACAGTTCCATCGGCTTCGTATTTGGGGAGAGAAATCCAGTCTCCGTTGCGAAGCATATCATTGGCAGTAAGCTGAATGCCGGCGACAAGCCCAAGGATAGAATCCTTGAAAACAAGTAATAGAATAGCCGAAAATGCGCCCAGACCACCAAGCAGTATCAATGGATTTTGACCAATAAGGTACGAAATGATGGTAATGCCAACCAGCATAAAGAGAATAATTTTGGCTACCTGGATGTAACCCTTTATCGGACGGGTGTTGGAGATAGGGTATTGCTGATAAATAACAAGAATGGCGTTGAAAAGTGCCGTAAAAGTGATTAGAATGATAATCGTGCTGTAAATCTTAAGCCCTGATTGAAATAATACCACTAATTTTGGATAGGGCGTTAAGGCAATAGGCACCAATATGAAGAGTATGTATGCAGGGATGAGGTACGTGATTCGGCTGATTACCTTTTGTTCAACCATGATGTCGTCCCAGTTGCTTGCAGTTTTTTTGGTGAATTTTTTAATCAGGTTCACGATTACATTGTAAGCAATTTTGAACAGCAGGTAGCTGATAATAAAAGCAGCAATGATTTTGATTAAGGATGCCAGCGGGTCAATCCAGAAATTGGTAATGCCTGACTCAAGCAGTAACTGATTTAACCATTTATCGAAATTTGAAAACATACTCGTTTGATTATTAATTTACGGGATGTTCTAACTGTGTTTTTGCAAAAATAGGGAAACATTTTTAACCTGCAAGAATCATTGGGAACTGATCAATACTGAAAGATATGATAAATTAAGGTTAATTTTCTCAGGTATTTTGGTGGAATAAGCTGGTCAGCAAATGATATTCTGTTCGTCTTGAAAAATCTGCTAATTTTTGTTTCAGAACCAAAGATGATTTAGTCTGATCCAAATTTTGCACTATTCAACTTTTGACATGATCGGAATTATTGCTAATTTTTCTTTATCCCGATGAACGCTTCAAAATTATTATCAATCAGTTCATTATAGCAGGATCGTGCATCAGCTTTAATGGCAAAATATCCAAGTCTCAGTTTGTAATATCCGTCTTCAATGATTATTCCTGTAGGATAGTTAAATGCAAAATCAATTTTTTCTTTGCGTTCCAGTGCCATTTTTTCGTTTGGGAAAGCTCCTGCCTGTACAAAATATCTTCCTGCATTGATGTCAAGAACAAACTCTGAAGGTTCATCTGCGACCGGTTGTTCCGGAATATTGTTTAAATTTTTTTCTTCGGGTGTTTCAGTTTTTTCAGCAGAGGGTTCATCCACGATCTCACCTTTGTCAGGTTCTGAGGGGGCTGTGTTTTCAGTTGTTTTCTCCGACGAATTATCGGTGGGTTGAAGATCGGGTTCGAGCATTCCGGTAGTCAAAGGAGTCAAAACAAAGTCAATTCCTTCAATGATGTCTCCCCAGGATGAGGCTTCAACATCGAACTAAATGTGATCCGGTGAGGGCAGGTAATTTATTTTTATCATCTGGCCGGGGTCTGGTTTGGCAAAATATTTACCCGGAGCTAGTCCCAGGAAGGTGAAATAACCGTCGGTTTCGCTCATGAGTTTTTTTACCAAAGTGCTGTCTTCCCTGTAAATATTAATCAGGATTCTTCCAATTCCCCGGGTAGTTTTGTTTTTTGTGACATATACCATTCCGTTTACTTCACCCATAGGCAAAACCGGAATGGTAACCGATTTGAACTGATTGGGGTCGATGTAAACACTCATAGCTTTGTGCCTTACCTGCCAGGCTATATTTTCAAATCCTGTATTATCCAGTTCCACGAGGTAGCTGGTATAAGGTTCAAGTTCGATTACGCGGATCAGGGTATCGCTGGTTTTTGTGAGTGTACGACCGCCGTTAACTCTTGCGTTCAGACCGTCAACCAGTTGCTCTCCATTGTCTTTTAATCCGTTGTGATTAATGTCGAGGAAAGGAATGAATATTATGCCTCCTCTGCCCACCGCCGAGCGGTTTTCAGCATGAATGTAACCGTTTCCGCCACCGAAAGCAAGGCTTCCGCGGGCACCCTGGCTGGTAGTGAGGATTTTATTGCCATAACGATTCGAAACATTGGTTTGTGCAAAGGGAAGATCATACCGGAAGGAGACATCCACGCTGCTTGTTGAGGCTCTCAGGTTTTCTTCAAAATTTAGAGAAAGGTATCCATTTCTCGAAATTCTTTTTTCACCCTCGATCCGGTAAGAAATAAAGTCTGAATTGTTTACATCAAACTGAGCCTGTGAACGGATGTTGAAACCTCTTCCGAGCCGGAGGCCTGCAGCTAAATTTGTACTGATGTAAGGAGTAGTACCGTCAATCCAGTTGGCAAATCCGGTGATGTTGGCATTGAGAGGTCCCCAAAAACTGGAAAGAGTAAGCTCGGCAGTGTTGTAGGTCAGTGCCTCATATACATTTTGCTTCAGTGCTATCCGGGTAAAACCTTTAAAAAGAGGATAGTTGAAAGGTGCCGCAATTGTCAGTTTTCGTTCTTCACGGTAATTGAACCTAATAGCCTGCTGGTCTTTTACGTAGTTGGCATAATCCATCTCCACCAATACATTTGCTTTATTCCGGAAGCTGAATTTCCCTTTTGTAACCACGCCATGATTATATTCCCCTGATATCAGCAACATTGGATGAGGGGTGAACGAAGCTTTTAAAAATGGGATTTCACTTTTATCGGGAATGGAGGAAAGATATTCCACTCCGCCACCGACAGTCACAAAGCGGTTTATTCCATAGCCCATTTCCCCGCGGGATACAATGGAATGACTTGAGTCCTGTACCACCCCTGCACTGACCGAATATTCTGTTTCACCTTTCGGAAGAAAATTAAACGGGATATTGATGATTTGTTCTTTTGTACGTTCTTCGCCGTAAGGGCCGTAAAATTTTAAGGTTACTTCAGAGTTGCCATAAACCAGCGGAATATCAAAACTGTAAAAACCGGAGGCATCGGCGACGGTGTAATCAACGATCACATTGTTTATAAACAGTTCGACGCTCCAGCCCGGTTCGGTGATATCAGTGAGGGTGTAAGCTCCAAACGAGCGGCGGTAGGTTGTGGGTGCATTTGTGGCAACAGCGCCAAGAACAGGATCATATACCGAAGCAACGGTGCCGGGACTGATCTTGCCCACCCTGATCTGTTTAAAAAGCTTTTTGTAATTATCGGCCCAGCGCCAGTAATATTGCTGATTGCGCTCGCTGAATCCGTCACGCGTAGAGTAGTTCAGGGTCAGGTTAGTTTCTCCCCATAGGAATTCACTCCCGATTCCTGCAAGAATTCTCGTGTCGGTAGTTTCTCCGGTGCTCTGGGTTGAATTGACTGACCAGTCAAGCATACCGAATCTGAAAAAGTGATGCTGACGATCGATCGTTGTATCAACTTTTATTTCTCCTCTCAGTCTTTCAACATTCTGCCTCATCTGTTGCAATCTCAGTTCCCTGATAGCCGGCAATTCAATATCTGTTTTCAATTCCACCGACAACGACCTGAAACTAAACGTGCAGTACAACCCGAATGCCCGTCCGTAAAGCGCGGTTTGAAGGTAAAGTCCGGTTTCGGTTTTGAGCATATCTTCCGGCTGGAAATTGTAAACCGAGGTTCCGATTTTTATTCTGCGGTTGGGATAGTCGATGGTATAATGTTTGGCTTCGTCAATAAAAAAACCGGTGATGGAATCATAACCCGGGTGGGTTTCCTGGTTGATATGAAGTACGGTAAATAATTCTGTGGCAGGAAGATAAAATTGATTGGTCGTGTAGGAAAAAATCCCCGTTATGTCGAACCCCCCGATTTTTTCGACACGCAGAAAAACCATGATTTCTTCATAATCAGGATCAGAAGCCTGTGCCTTAACCGACGACAATGGCAGCAACAAGATCATTACCATCCCAATCAATGAGGCTCGAACCATGTTTTTCTGTGGATGCTTTTTAATTAAAAATCAATAATGTAAGGGTGAAAAAGCCGGAATTCTTCATTCAATC
>RZYY01000162.1 GCA_009930115.1 Sphingobacteriia bacterium
CGTTTTCTGATGTAATTCAGATCATTGCAGGTATAATGGTGATGATCGCCATAGTGAATATGCTCAATTGTGTTTGCATATCGTGAAACATGGTCGAGCAACGGATAGATATTGTCAATGCCTGCAAACAGCAAAATGTTGGTAAAATGTTGGGGAATTGTTTCAATTTTGAGGTTGGGTGCTAAGGTTAACTCCCCGGAACTGATATAGGAAAAAAGTAATTTTTGATGTAACGCGGGGCTGACAAGTGCCTGAATACGACGAACAGTCAATGGTGATAATGGTTTTGGGGTCTTACTTATGATGATTATATCAGCTCTTCCGGCACTTGATTTGAACTCACGGAGATTCCCCACCGGGAAGATGTGATTTTCGGGATAAAGCCGGTGGAAATCGCTGAGTAGAATTGATAAGCCTGGTTTTACCGATCTGTGCTGGTATGCATCATCAAGAAGAATAACGTCACATTCGGGATATCTTTTTTTAATTTCTCTTATCCCGTGAACACGATCTTCGTCAACAGCAACAATTACATGGTTGAATTTCCGGCTGATCTGAACAGCTTCATCGCCGATATCATCACAAACCGAGTGTTGGTCAGCCAGCCTGAATCCTCTGGTCTTTCTCCTGTAACCCCGACTAAGTACAGCAACTTTAAAATCATTACTTAATAATCGTATTAAATATTCCACATGAGGTGTTTTACCAGTACCTCCCATTGACAAATTTCCCACGGAAATAACCGGGAAACTGAATTGGGTTTCCTTGAGTATGCCCCAGTCGTAAAGCTTGTTGCGCAGGAGCATCATCAGCCCGTAAAGCCAACCAACAGGAAAAAGAAGAAACCTCATGACAGACCTGATGTTTTCAGTTTTATTAAAGTATGAATTTTTTAACTATAATCCAATAAATTCCTCATAAAGATTCTTTGTCAGAATATTCACAAAATTGGTAAGTGGTCGTTTAACCATCATTTCCAGAAAAGGGTTGATTTCGGTTTGAATTTCGAATGCTCCGGCAACTTGCTCATCAATCTCCTGAAACCTGAAAGTAAGGGTGAAATCAACTTTTGAATCGGCAGCAGAGATGAACTCGTATTCGTTGTCGGGATTCACAAAACCCTTTTCCATACTCATTGTGCCAAGGTTTTTGATATGAAAAGAACACCGGTTGCCAGTTGCTTCCCACTGTTCAATTTCTGATGGCATAATTTTTTGAAGATTTTTAATCTTGCTGAAAAAATCAGCAATTTGATTTTTATTCGCTTTGTATGTGAGGGTTTCAGCCGAAAATTTTACCATAATATTTAGTTTCTGATTTTATCAGCCCCATTTTTCAGGAGCTACGTGCCAGGTGTTGAGTACTTCAATATCTGCTTCCCGAACATAGTTGTTTTCGAGGGCAATTTTAATGAGTGCCGGGTAATCGGTCAGCGAGAAAACCCGACATTCCGTTTCATAAAATTTATCGCAGGAATTAACAAATCCGTAAGAAAATATAGCGAGTAATCCTTTCACTACCGCTTCTTTTTCCCGTACAGCCTGTAATGCGCCAAAACTGCTGCCTCCGGTAGAAATGAGGTCTTCGATCAAAACCACACTTTGTCCCGATTCAATTACTCCTTCAATCTGGTTGGCGAGTCCATGATCCTTTTTCCCGGTACGGACGTAAGCAAAAGGCAGCCCTAATTCCTGTGCTACCAATACACCATGAGGAATGCCTCCGGTTGCAATTCCGGCAATAAGATCAATATTCCCAAACTCATCTTTAATAAGATTACTGAACTGCTGCCGGATATAAGTCCTGATTGCCGGATATGACAGGGTAATCCGGTTGTCGCAATAAACAGGGGATTTCAAGCCTGAAGCCCAGGTAAATGGTTCTTTGACATTAATTTTAACGGCTTTAACTTTGAGTAAAAACTCAGCCATTCTCTGGGCAGTATCTTCATTATAAATCATTTGTTAAACGTTGAAGCGGTGAATATTAGGGGTTAACTTTGAACTCATAGGTTACTTCAGACAAATCCTGGTTTGCTTTTACAACTTTATCCTTTAGTTCTTCTTTAAATACTACCAGGCGTTGAAAAAGACTGCTATCGGCAATAGAGAGAATTTGTGCGGCAAGTATGGCAGCGTTGCCGGCGCCATTAATAGCCACTGTAGCCACAGGGATTCCCGGTGGCATTTGAACGATGGCAAGCAAAGCATCCAGGCCATCAAGTGAAGATTTTATCGGCACACCAATCACCGGGACCGGAGTCATGGCGGCAATTACACCCGGAAGATGTGCAGCCATTCCTGCACCGGCTATTATTACGCGAATGCCTCTGTCGTATGCCGAACGCGCAAAAACTTCCACTTTTTCAGGTGTGCGGTGCGCTGACAACGCATTCATCTCGAATGGAATTTTCAAATCGTTCAGTATTTTGGCAGCTCCTTCCATTACCGGCAAATCAGAAGTGCTTCCCATAATTATACTTACTTTTGGGATCATAGCGCTCTTTTTGTTTATCAGTTTGCGGGCAAATTTAATATTAATTGCCACATTGCTTTTCATTTTCAACTTATCTTTGCACGAAAATTGACATCATGAGTCAAAAACACAACACCATCAAAGTCAGGGACAAATACTTTGAATTGTTTATTTCCTCCGAAATCATCCAAAAAGCAGTTGACAAAATGGCGGATCGGATCAATCGCGATCTTGCAGGCAAAAACCCACTGTTTCTGGTAGTGTTGAATGGCGCTTTTATTTTTGCCGCTGATCTTTTCAAACGGATTGACATTGACTGTGAGGTTTCCTTTGTAAAACTCTCCAGTTACAATGGAACTGAAACCACCAATGTAGTGCGTGAGCTGATAGGCCTGGACGATGTGTTGCACAACCGCACGGTGGTTATTGTTGAAGATATCATTGATACAGGCATAACAATGGCAGAAACCATAAGCAAACTCAAGCGGCTTGAAGCCAGGGAAGTAAAACTGGCTGCACTTCTGTTCAAACCTGCTGCCTTTCAGAAAAACTACCCGATAGACTACATTGGAATGGAAATTCCAAACGATTTTATCGTTGGATATGGACTTGATTATGATGGCTACGGCCGCAATCATTCCGACATTTATAAAATTATCAAAAGCTGATGAGCACATCCAATTTTGTAGATTACGTAAAAATTCTCTGTCGCTCGGGCAGCGGAGGCAAAGGATCAGCACATTTTCACCGTTCAAGAACTAACCCAAGAGGAGGTCCTGACGGTGGTGACGGCGGACGTGGCGGTCACATCATTCTGAAAGGAAATCAACAATTATGGACCCTTCTTCACCTGAAATACACCAAACATGTAACCGCAGGCCGTGGTGGAGATGGCGGTTCACAACTCAAAAGCGGTGCCTATGGTGAAGATGTCGTTCTGGAAGTTCCCCTGGGCACCATTGCGCGCGATGCCGAAACAAATGAAACTGATTTCGAAATTACCCACCACGATGAAGAAAAAATTCTTGTTGCAGGAGGTCGCGGTGGCTTGGGAAATGACCATTTTAAATCTGCAACAAATCAGGCACCCAAATATGCTCAACCCGGCGAAGAGGGAATTGAAATCTGGAAAATTCTGGAACTAAAGCTGCTTGCTGATGTTGGCCTGGTTGGTTTTCCCAACGCTGGTAAATCCACCCTCTTGTCAGCAGTGTCGGCAGCAAAGCCCGAAATTGCCGATTATCCTTTTACCACCCTTAAACCAAATCTTGGAATAGTGAATTATCGCGATCATAAATCTTTTGTCATGGCCGATATTCCTGGAATAATTGAAGGCGCACATGAAGGAAGAGGTCTTGGATTGAGGTTTTTACGCCATATCGAACGCAACTCTGTTTTGCTTTTCGTCATTCCGGCAGATGCCAAAGACATAAAAAAAGAATACGAAGTCCTGGTCAACGAGCTTAAACAATATAATCCCGAGTTGCTCGATAAATCCAGGTTGCTTGCCATTTCAAAATCTGACCTTCTCGACGAAGAACTCACCCGTGCGCTCAAAAAAGAGCTTCCACGGGTTCCGCATGTCTTCATATCAGCTTTCACCGGGCAGGGACTGATTAAACTAAAAGATATGATCTGGAAAGAACTAAATTCCGAAATTTACTGATTTGTTTCAATGATCGACCTGCTCAACAGAATAGACACCTGGTTGTTTTTGCTCCTCAACGGTTTACACAATGCCTGGCTTGATGAACTGATGTTCCGGATCAGCCATAAACTCACCTGGATTCCGCTGTATGTCTTTTTTATCGTCCTGTTGATCCGGAAATATAAACTGCGGATATTTTGGATTCTTGTGTTTGTGGTAATTCTCATCACATTGAGCGATCAGCTCAGCGTACTGATGAAAAACCTTTTTCAGCGATTGCGTCCCTGTCATAACGATGAGCTTGATTTGCTGATCCACACGGTAAAAGGCAAATGCGGCGGGAAATATGGTTTTGTATCTTCACATGCATCAAATACCTTTGCTTTGGCTGTTTTTCTTATTCCCTT
The DNA here is from genome assembly GCA_009930115.1 of Sphingobacteriia bacterium. Taxonomy (GTDB): domain Bacteria; phylum Bacteroidota; class Bacteroidia; order Bacteroidales; family 4484-276; genus RZYY01. Next base: position 4,531 of record RZYY01000162.1, read on the forward strand.
TTTAAAAAGTTACTGGAAGGGATTTTCTTTTTCCCTCATTTTCTGGGCTGCACTCGTTTCCTATTCGCGTATTTACCTCGGGGTTCATTACCCCGGAGACATCCTCTGCGGAGCTTTACTTGGTGTGGCAACAGGCATAACTCTTGTAAAAGTGTACAACTTTACCAGTGGATATTTAGCACGTCCCAAATGATGGTTTTGCCCGGATTATGGCTCTAAAAAGTTTTACCTGATTTTTTCTTCAGGGCAGTTACCCTGCCTTACCTTTCCGGTTTATACGCTGAGGCCTTAAAAACAGACTGGAAATCATCGTTTTCAATCAACTCCTGAAGGGTAATTTTGCGGTTGTTGTTCATATAACTTCTTACAATCTGCCAGCCAATCCATTCTCCGATTCTTGCTGGCGACTGCTGACCGAATTGTGAAGTAAAAGGCCCGTCGGCAAAAAACTTACGCAATGTTACGGCATCCGAAGCATAGAGCAGTTCATTCTGAATTAAGAATGCCCAAATGTTCTGTTCGTTCTCAAAACACCACTCCAGCTTTTCTTCAGGGAATCCAATTTTGATATGATCGGGCAGGTCGGGCATCAAAGCATCCATGAAATAAAGCTGCTTGCCATTACTGATTGCTTTTTCAAGGAAATTTCCTCCCGGTTTTTTAATAAAATGATAATAATAAAAATCGTAAATTCCATCTCTGACGATGTACTCCCTGCGCATCCGTTCAATCCGGTAAAGCGGAAAACGGAATTTGCGATAAATCTCCGGATCGTCACCAAGATACATATCCAGTGCAATAATCACTTGCTTGTCGAAAAACTGAACCGGAAGCTCGTACATCAGGCCGGAAACATAAGAAGTAATACCTGTAATTTCCTTGTCAGGGAAATAATAGCGAAAACGCCGGAAAGCATCAGAAAATTCATTTTCAATCAATTGCAGGTCAGCATATTTTTCGGATACTTTTTCATACAAGTCGATATTTACAGGATCGGTAACAAAATTTTGCAATTGAATGATGTTTAGTGTGTCATCCAGATCTACATCAAGAAAAACGGGAAATTGTGGTGCAATAACTTTGAGGCCGGCCTGCAGTGTGTCGGGATGAATGGTAAAAAGTGCCTGTTCGTAACGTCGGATCTTTACGTCATCAACAGCAATTTTGCTGACATCAACATGCAGGTCTCTTCCTTTGTCACTTTTGCATGCCGTCAGAAGATATAAAATCAGGAAAGCTATCAAAAAAAAGAGATGACGCTTCAAACCAAAAATGAGCATTTCAAATTTTGGCATCAAACTAATAAAAAATGTGTTTTCTACTTAAGCAATGATGGTGCTTACCCGTTACAAAATTTTCCAGCCCAGCGAAACCATGAAGGATTTCCCTTTGGTATTAAATTCAATATCACCGGCGGTTTTGATT
>RZYY01000454.1 GCA_009930115.1 Sphingobacteriia bacterium
CATAACCGCCTGCGGCAATCAACACAGTAGCTGCTATAAGCAAAAATGTGGCTGCATCGAGAGGCACTATTTCGAATCCGTACTTTTGTAATACAGGCACAAGCACAGTCTGACGAACGACTAACTGTACAAATACTATAAAAATCAGATTGTAATAACGTATCAGTGAGAGATATTTATACATTTGTGGATTGTGATGTTGATAAATGTGTTCACGTTCTTAACTTTGCAAAAGTATAAAATTCTTTGCAACTGACATCCAAACGAATGCTAAATTTGCGCAGTCTATCATTGGCAGGTTCAAAATGTCTTTTGGTATTGTCTAATCCGGGTACATGCAACTATCATTTCAAAACGAAAAGGACACAAATTGTATGAGAATTTGTGTCCTTTTTCGTTTCGCTTTTTTGCTTTAGTTATTTATCAAGCCTCTGTTTTTTTTGTTTTTCTGGCTTTTAGTTTGCTGATTTCATGCTGCAATTCTTCAATTTCCTTGTCCTGATTCGTAATGGTTTTCAGAAGTTCATTTAATTCTTCGTTTTCGATACTTGTAGGATATTGCGAATCTACTCTTTCGAGGAAATCGGCCAGGACATTCATATAATTCATAAAAGCTTCGTAAGCATTGTCGTAATGTGTGCCAACGGCATCTTTATGACTCATATATCGGAAATGATCGGTAGCCTGAAGCATAAGCCAGTCATGTTGCAGGGCTTTGTCCTGACACAATCGAACACGTTCGCCTACTGCATAAAGTTTGTTCAAAGCTTCCTGTTGAAGATCGTTTCCAATCCAGGGGCTTAAATCTTTTTCGTGACCTGCCCAGCTTATTGGGTAAGGGCTTGACAATGTACCTGCACTTTCGAGCTTTTTCGATGCTTCGGATGGTGTCACGAAATTCATTTTCTGCTCCATGGCAATCGCCGCACCCTTGGACAGGCTGTTTAGGTTGTTCCCATGTCTGCCAAAAACACGAAACATCCTTGAGGGATCCACCTTGAAATCCAAATTTCCGTTGGCCAATTGTTCCCCTGCCCTTTTCAGCTTTTGCAGCTGATTTGCAACAGAAAGCACCAAAACCAAAATGATGCAGTTTACAAAAAAAACTGGCCCGCTATTATGGGAATTTGCAAAATAAAATAAAGAAAGCATAAACCATACGACCCCGTATTTCCACGTCATAGGCAGGGCAGTGATTGTATCCC
>RZYY01000455.1 GCA_009930115.1 Sphingobacteriia bacterium
ATCTTTAAAACGCATTCCCGTTTCTTCCGAGTTTTTCACAAAATAAGGAGTGGCCAGCAAAGGAGACCATTTCATGTGTTCCATAAAAGCCCTTTCCAATTCTTTGTCACACACGTTATCGCGTCCTTCATACCAGTTGAGCAATCCGTCAATACCGGCCGAATACTGTGAAAAAACCAACGTTCCGGTTGGAATGTCCGATTGAATGGCCCCTGAAGTGCCTAAACGCAATATATTCAAAGAACGGTGTTCATTTTTGAATGTGCGGGTTTCAAAGTCTATGTTAGCCAGCGCATCCAGCTCATTCATAACTATGTCAATATTGTCTGTTCCAATCCCTGTAGACAATATGGTGAGTCTTTTACGGCCATAGAATCCCGTTACGGCTACAAATTCCCTGCTGTGTGAATCGAATTCAACATCTGTCAATAAGTCGCGCAATAAGGCCACTCGATCGGGATCACCTACCAGCAAGACATTTTCCGCCAACTGTTCAGGACGTAAGTGCAGGTGAAACACACTCCCGTCGCTGTTGATCACCAATTCAGAAGGTTCAATAATTTTCATTCTGCAAATTTAGAGGAAAATCACGGATTTTCCTCTAAATTTGTTCCAATAAAACAATTGACTCATGATACAACGCATTCAGACATTATACCTGACACTGGCTTTAGGTCTGATGATCTCTTTATTTTTTGGAGTATACGCCACTTACACGCCTTTTATAATTCTTACCGGTGCTATTTGTGCATTACTGGCAGTTACCGTATTTCTTTACAAAGCCAGAAAAATACAAATCCGCCTTTGTATTTACACATCCCTTATCATGTTGGGTCTTCAGGTATGGATAGGTGCCGTATATTTTAAGAATCTGGCCAGTGTACGCTTTCCGGTAACTACTGTTTTTCCTCTTGTCGGTATCATTTTAGTGATCCTGGCACTTCGTGCCATAGGCAGTGATGAAGCCCTGGTGCAATCCTATAACAGACTTCGATCGGGCAAAGGAAAAAAATGATTTTTTTATTATCTTCGTAAATTCAAGCTATACATTTCATTAAACGATAAAACGTAAAATCTATGGAAAAAAACATCTCTCGAAGAAATTTTTTGCAGAAAAGCGCTATAGCCACAGCCGGTGCTATTGTTGCTTCTTCTCCGCTGATGGCAAAAGTTCCTCTGGATTCACAGAAGAAAAAGAAAAC
>RZYY01000456.1 GCA_009930115.1 Sphingobacteriia bacterium
TTCATTGTAATTAAACGTTAATTTGTGGACCATGTCGGAATCGAACCGACGACCTCGTGCATGCCATGCAAGCGCTCTAGCCAACTGAGCTAATGGCCCGTCAAGGCTTGCAAATGTAAACAAAATATTTTAAAAAACAATTTCGTACTTTTGCCACTGTACAAAACAAAATTATGATACTTTTTCACATTAACAATACCCATTTTAACTTAAGCAACAGACGTGCCATAAAATCCTGGATAACGACTGTATTGGGCAATTACGGAAAAAAACCGGGAGATATCAATATAATATTCTGTGATTCCGCGTATTTGTTGGAAATAAACAAAAAGTACCTGCAGCATGATTATTGCACGGACGTAATCACTTTTCCCTATACAGGCGAGAAAAGCGCAAAAATGGACGGAGACATTTTCATAGATGTAGAAACGGTTCGGTTAAACGCAAAGAAGTACGGACAAACTTTTGAAAACGAAATGTTAAGGGTCATAATACACGGAATATTGCATTTAGCCGGAAAAGATGATTCTACAAATGAACAGCAAGCAGATATGAGAAATGCCGAAGATGCTGCGCTGCGCATATTTAAAGGAAAACAGGAAAATGAAATTTGAATACGACATAATTGTTGTAGGAGCGGGTCACGCGGGGTGTGAAGCTGCCTATGCAGCGGCAAAACTCGGATCAAAGACACTTCTGGTAACCATGGATATGGCAAAAATGGCTCACATGTCCTGTAATCCGGCAATGGGGGGAATAGCAAAGGGTCAGATAATCAGAGAAATAGATGCACTAGGAGGGGCTATCGGACTTGTGACCGACAGAAGTACCATACAATTTCGAATGTTAAACAAATCAAAAGGACCTGCAATGTGGAGCCCCAGGGCACAATGTGACCGAATGCAATTTTCCGCAGAATGGAGGCACGTGCTTGAAAATACCCCGGGGCTGTATATATGGCAGGATCAGGTCGTAGCATTAATCTTTGATGGAGAGAGGGTTTGCGGTATTAAAACAGAATTCGGACAGGATTTTTTCGCAGGCGCTGTAATTCTTACAAACGGTACATTTTTAAACGGAGAAATCTTTATTGGATGGAAATCAACTCCGGCAGGACGTATGGGTGAGCCGCCGGCAATAGGGTTGAGTAAACAGTTAAAGGATAGAGGAATAGCGGTGGAAAGAATGAAAACGGGAAC
>RZYY01000457.1 GCA_009930115.1 Sphingobacteriia bacterium
CTGAAGGTCAGGGAAATCTACGAATCCGTTACCCCGGAAAAATCAAAAATCCAATAATATGAAAAAGACACTTTGCTTGTACTTTCAGGTGCATCAACCTTACAGGTTACGTCAATACAGGTTTTTTGACATCGGTAAGAATCACGACTATTTTGATGATTTTGCCAACAAAACCATCATGTCGCGGGTGGCTGACCGCTGCTACGTGCCGGCCAACCGGCTGATGCTGGATTTGATAAAAAAATACGACGGTGCCTTTCGCATCGCTTTTTCCGTCAGTGGGATTGCCCTGGAACAAATGGAGCAATTTGCTCCACAGGCGCTGGATTCTTTCCGGGAGCTGGCCAAGACCGGGTGTGTGGAATTTCTTGCCGAGACGTACTCCCATTCCCTGTCCTCTTTGATATCTCCAAAAAAATTCAGGGATCAGACCACCATGCATGTAAAGGCAGTGGAAAAATACTTCGGACAAAAGCCGACGGCATTCAGAAATACCGAGTTGATCTACTCGGACACCATAGGAGATATGGTATCCGGAATGGGCTTCAGCACCATGCTTACAGAAGGTGCGCGTCATATAATGGGATGGAAAAGCCCGAATTATCTTTATGTCAACGCACTGAATCCCAAATTGAAATTGCTTCTGAGAAATTTCAGGCTTAGTGATGACATCGCTTTCCGTTTTTCAGACAAAAACTGGGGAGACTGGCCGCTCACGGCCGAAAAATACGCTTCCTGGATAGCAGGCACACTGGAAAAAGATGATATCCTGAATGTTTTTATGGATTATGAAAGTTTTGGAGAACACCAGAGGGCCTCTTCCGGTATTTTTGATTTCCTGAAGGCTTTACCGGGAATAGTCCTGAATCATTCCAACCTTGAAATTCTTACTCCTACACAAGCTGCAACAAAACACCAGCCCATTGCTCCACTGAACGTCCCTTATGCCATTTCCTGGGCAGATGAGGAACGGGATATCAGTGCCTGGCTGGGAAATGAGTTGCAAAAAGAGGCATTTGAAAACTTATACAAGATAGAGAACCAGGTCAGGGAAAGCAACGATGTAAGACTGCAGCGTGATTTTCGCAGGTTGCAGGCGAGTGACCATTTTTATTATATGTGTACCAAATTCTTTTCGGACGGGGATGTACATAAATATTTCAATCCTTACGATACCCCGTACGAGGCATTTATTAAT
>RZYY01000458.1 GCA_009930115.1 Sphingobacteriia bacterium
CATTTGTAGTGTACTATTAAACTAATACACTAACAACATGATACAAATCAACGATTTATCGTTTAGTTATTCCGGAAACAAAGTTTTTGAAAATCTGACTTTGTCTATGGATAAAGGAAATGTATACGGCCTGTTGGGGCAAAACGGTGTCGGTAAAACTACTTTGCTAAAGATTGTTTCCGGGTTGTTAAAAAGCACCCCGGCTGCATGCAATGTGAACGGATTTCATCCTTACAAACGTCAACCTGCTTTTCTAAAGGATATTTATTACCTGCCTGAAGAACCGGCATGTCCTCCGGGAACGGTGGGAGATCTTGGTAAAAATTACGGTGTTTTTTATCCGGGTTTCAAAATAGAAAAATTTTATTCCCTGCTGGATCGATTTGAGGTAAAACCTGAAAAGCGATTTAAGGATTTGTCTGCAGGACAACAAAAGAAAGCACACATATCCTATGCTTTATCGCTGAATACCGGGACACTCCTTCTGGATGAGCCGAGTAACGGGCTGGACATTCCTTCAAAAGCCCTTTTCAGAAGTATAGTGGCCGGACACATCAATGATGATCGGATAATGGTTATTTCAACTCACCAGGTACGCGATCTGGAACATCTGATAGATCCGGTGATTATTCTGGATCATAAAGGTGTATTGCTCAATGCTACCATAGCGGAAATTACGGAAAAACTCTGTTTTGTCACAAAATCCGATAGTGATCCCGATGCTTTGTATACAGAGGAAACACCTATGGGATATGCCATGGTTAAAGCCAATAACAGTGGATTGGATACAAAAGTCAACCTGGAGGCTTTATTCAATGCAGTGCTGAAACATAAGAATTGGTTTGACGAACATTTTAAAAGAGTATGATCATGAACAATATATTTAATTTTAAGCGTTTTGTGGCTATCACGGCCAAAGAGGTCAGGGAATACTTCAGGAATTATGGCATTTCAATAATCAGTATTCTGGGGATATATTTATTATTCCTGGTACTCCCGATATTGGTCGGGGGTTCGGTAAGTGCCCTGTCACGTATCAATATGATTATTCTCATGACAGCGGTCATCATGATCGTAGCGCCTTCAAAACTTTACGGCACGGTTAATCATCAACGGAAAGGACTGAATTATGTATTGCTTCCCGTCTCTACACTGGAAAAAACATTGAGCATGCTGTTTATCACTTCCGTTTTTACT
>RZYY01000459.1 GCA_009930115.1 Sphingobacteriia bacterium
CTCATTGACTAATTTTTTTACAGTCATTTCTCCTTAGTTTTGATGGTTTATTACGTAAATTATAAATCAATAATTGGTGGTTATTGACGCCCAAATTTAGAAATTCCAACCGATTTGTAATGCTTACTTTTCAGGATTTTCCAGTGAATCAATAATTTATATTTAGTCTAAATTGGAATAACCTATATCTAGATAATTTCAATATCTGAATAAAATCATTTTTTATCACTTTTATATACCTTTGTCCAACATGAAAAGATATATTCTTCATCTGGGCTATTGCGGCAAAAACTACCACGGATGGCAACGCCAGCCCGGAGTTATATCAGTACAGGAGCAACTCGAAGATTGTCTGGAAAAACTGGTCGAACCGGGAATTCAATTGATCGGAGCAGGCCGGACAGATACTGGCGTGCATGCAACTACATTTTTTGCACATTTTGATTGTTCCCGCGAATTTCCCTCTCCAGCGCAGGCACGGCAGTTGGTCTATCGGATGAACCGTTTTTTGCCGGCAGATATTGTCATTTATGCCCTATATGAAGCCCAGGCTGATTTTCACGCAAGGTTTTCGGCGATATCCAGGAAATACACGTATCATATATCACTGGCCAAAAATCCTTTTAAACAGGATTTCTGTTATACCCTTCAAGGTAAGCTGAATCTGGAGGCCATGAATACGGCCTGCACTTTTTTACAGCAATACTCCGATTTTAGTTGTTTCTCTAAAAGCCATACACAAACTAAAACCAATAATTGCGTTATCCGGAAGGCTCGGTGGATACAAAAGGGCGACACTATAATTTTTGAAATTGAAGCCAACCGGTTTTTACGAAATATGGTGAGAGCTATTGTGGGAACGATGTTGGAAATCGGCCAGAATAAAATGCAACCCGAAGCAATACATACGATTATCCAATCAGGCGACAGGGGAACTGCAGGGGTGTCAGTACCTGCAAAGGGTTTATTTCTCGACCATGTGGAATATCCCGGGCAGCTTATGAAAAAACTCAGCTAAGGGAGATAAAACTAATTCAAAACCAACGGAATAGCACCAATATACCGGGCCACAATCCATCCGGAAACGATTAATTTCAAGCCCGTACCCATCAAAAAGCCAAGCAGCGAACCGAAACCTGATTTCATAGCCGTCCGTGAATCCTGACCACCAAGCATTTCACCGATAAATGC
>RZYY01000460.1 GCA_009930115.1 Sphingobacteriia bacterium
CTACCAAAGCGAGCATAATTCCGGCGATTTTTGTCGGGCCGGCTGTATCGCCAAAAAGCAAAAAACCCGATAGTACCGGAATGACTACCGACATTCGTGAACCGATAGCGGTTACAGCTACCCCTGCCATTTGCGCCGATAAAGCAAACAGGTGAAAACCGATAATAAGCACAGGCCCAACCAGCAGCGCAAAATAAAACCAATCGGCACGGCCAATTTCAGGTAGAGTTGTATGTGCTGTGTTGGTTAGAATTCCAAATATGCTGGCAGTTAAATAGTTTATCGTAATGGCCTGATCTCTGTCCACCTTATAGCGGGGAAACAGTTTAAAGGATATAATAATCCCTGTACTTGCAATAATTACGAGGAGTAAAAAGGTCATTCTTTTGTTCTGTTTTATGCTTTTCTGCAGCGCAAAAATCGTGGCTTACCGCGCATATCTTTTTCTACTGCAATATCGTAAAAATTAGGTTCGTTAAACAATGTGTGCATTTCTTTTTCCAGTGATTCATTGATCTCAAAAAACAGGAACCCTCCGCTAATAACCCATTTTTTGGCTATGGCTTTTAGTCCGCGGTAATAAATCAGTGGGTCATTATCACTGACAAACAGGGCTGAACCGGGTTCAAATTTTACGACATTGGGCCGCATCTGTTCTTTTTCCTTTTCCATAATATAAGGGGGGTTGGAAATCAGGAAACCTAATTTTTCCGATAGCGGAAGTCCGGAGAAAGCAACGATATCATCCCTGAAGAAATGAATTCCAGCGCCGTTTGATGCTGCATTTACACGGGCTACTTCCAGTGCGGCCTCCGATACGTCGAAAGCGGCAACTTTCATTGGTGGATAAAGCGATTTAATGGCTATTGCAATACAGCCTGAGCCGGTTCCTGCGTCGAGCACGAAAGGGGGGAGGGCGTGACTTTTGGTGAATTCCTGCATGGCCCTGGTTACCAGCTCTTCTGTTTCGGGGCGGGGAATAAGCACATTTTGGTTAACAGTAAGCGGAAAGCCATAAAACCACGTTTTTCCGAGAATGTATTGAATGGGTTCATGATGTTGAAGACGGTAAAGAGCCTCTGTTAGGTTTTTTTCTTCATTTTCCGTAAGGGGGTGTAAGGGGCTGGCCAGAAGTTGCGCCCTGCTGAGGCCGGTAACCTCCTCCAGTAGAAGGCGCACTATTTCTGTAC
>RZYY01000163.1 GCA_009930115.1 Sphingobacteriia bacterium
TTTTTTTGATCACCGGTTTTGGTTTCTGACTCACCAATGTTCACAAGATTACCTGCATTATTGACATAAATTCCCCCACCGTAACTAGTTGCATAGTTGGCATCAGACGGGTTGTTTCCACCAATAAGGTTACCAAGAACGCGGGTTCGGGCTGTGTCCACTACTGCCAGAAATCCTCCATTGATGGTGATAAGGGTATCAATTACCCTGTTAGTAATCGGGGGAAAATCATTCATCTGTGAAATAAACCCATGTTTTAAGCGCTCCACTTCTTTGGATATTTTTTCACTTTCTTTTCCGACCCCGGTTATAATTACCGTGTCAGGCAGCGATGGCATTTCCATAAAGAAATCTTCCGGAGGATAGTTTACCCATTCGTACAAATGGATTTCTTTTTCCTTGAAAACCGGATCGAAAAAAATTGTTGCAACAGGTTCCAGGAATTCGGTATTGCAAACCTGAAGTCCTTCTGCGGTATTCCCCAGGAAGGTAATTCCCAATTCTTCATGAATGTCAGTAATGAGAGAACTTGAGGGAAATAATTCCATCATCCCGCTGAACTGATTGTATCTTATTAAACCATCATTGGTGGAAAGGTAAGTATTATCGCCATTATGATAAACAGAGTGACATATTTGGTCAGGAAAAGGAGGGAGAGGGAAAGGTGTAATAAGGATAAAATTGGGATCGAAAACTTCCAGCAGAACGACCGAAGCTTCATTTATCTCTCCTAATTGCTGATTCATAGCTAAATAAGCAGTAAATCCGTCAAGGTCAAAGTCACTGATTGATGCTTGGGGAAAAGCAATTGGATTATACAATTCCATTAAAGGAGGGTCGCCAGGAATTACCTGGGTTGCCCTGAAATGCGCATCGCTGAAAAACTGGTAGGAGAGATACAGAAAATTATTGGCAGCACATATTCCTGTAATGAGCTCTTCAGGATTTGCCGGAGTATAAATACCATTCAGAGTAACATCAATGCCGGTGATTTTACCAAAATAAACATTATTGTCATCACCCAGCGTATATACATATGATTGGTCGGATTCCACCTCCACCAATGCTACCCCGGCCAGAACAACAGAATAAAGCTCAATCGGGGGCATTCCGGCGTACATTGGACTTTTATCCATTACGCGCAATCCGCCAAGCCCGTCCGCAACAAAAATCAGGTTTCCTGAAACCGAAACATCGGTTGACTGGTCATTGGAAGGAAATGTAGCAGTAATTAGAGGAGCAGCAGGACTGGTAATATTAATAACTTTCAATCCTCCTGCATTATCAGTTACGTATAAATATTTATCAGGTGGCAGGTAATCCGGTCTGATGGTGGTGATGTAGGTATCCCTTACAGGTTCGTAATGAGGCACTTGTGTTGTATCAGGGTATTCGGGAGGAGTATCGTAGGTGTAGAAAACCGTATCGGCTTCAGGTTCCTCAGGCCAGTCAATATCAGGAAGCTGAAGCTGTTTTTTCAGTGACCTGTTATTGTTCATTATTATATTTCCAAACTGCTCCATCCAAAGTGAATCTTTTTTGTTCCCGCTGAGGGTTGGGGTATTGATGATTTCATCGTCATTCTGACCACCAATGAGTGCATAGGTACCTTCACCCTTTAGATACACAGCTGCTCCGCTGTTGGTGCAGGCATTACGGTTATCGAAAGTGTTTCCGAGTATATTCAGTACTGCTCCCCTGACAGCAGCAATTGCACCTCCATTAGCCATTCCCGGAAATCCGGGTGAACCGGCAGTATTGTATTCAAACAGATTGTCTTCTTCATCCATTGCATTGCCACCAATGTCCAGACCGGTACCAGCATCTGCAGCATAAACAGCTCCTCCGTCACCCGTTCCGTCTTCGTTGAAATCGGTATGATTGGAGTAAAACCAATTGGACTTTATGCCAAAAGAAGCTTTCATTTCGGCAGCAATACCACCACCCTGTTCAGCAATATTTTCTTTGAACAGATTTGCTTGTTCGGGCAGACCAATAACGGGCATAGTGTTTTCGCCGGAAACAAATATTGCACCTCCGGTTCCTTTGCCTTCTTTATTGTAGTCAGCAATGTTCCACCTGAAACTGGAACGGGTAATTTGCGGTTTGGCGCTGTCCATACAGGCAATACCACCTCCGAAATTGGCGATGTTCCATACGATACTATCCCCATCAATCACAGGTGATGCATTTTTGATGTGAATGGCGCCTCCGCAGCCATTGCCTGTTGAGTCCCAATCTGCAAAATTTCGGTCAAACCAGTTGCTGAGGATATCAGGATTTGATCCATTTTCAATGGAAATAGCTCCTCCATTGGAAGCAGTATTTTTTCGGAACTGATTGTCGGAGACCAAAGGATCGGAATCTTTGCCCGAAATGAACAAGGCGCCGCCATTGGCCGGTCCTGTTTTGTTTTTAGTCACAAAATTTTTTCCACATCCGCCAAATGAGCCTATCCCTGCAATATTGTATTCGAAGAAGTTATTTTTAATTTCAGGACTCATACCCGGATTGATAAAAATCCCACCCCCATGAGTTACGGATTGATTCCATTTGAAAAGATTACTCATTACCTTGAAAGCAGCTGTGTTGCCAAAAATAGCCCCCCCTTCTTCTGCCTGGTTTTTTAGAAAATCATTGCCTGATATGGTGGGATTGCACAGATTATCAAGAAAAATAGCTCCTCCCTGTTTTGCCACATTTTTTATAAATCCATTTGCCAGGTAAATGATTGGGTTAGTATTTGGACCAGTTACAAAAACACCTCCGCCTTTGTTTTCTGCGCAGTTTTTAAAGATCTCATTTCCTTCAATTCTGGCTACAGTTCCACCCTGGCATAGAATTCCACCGCCCAGACTGGCATCATTCAGATAAATTTCATTGTCGGAAATTTCCGGATTATTAATCCCGTCAATATAGATGCCCCCGCCCAGAGGACAGTTATTATGTGAAATCTTGTTTCTCAATGTGATTTCAGTATTGGTCTGATCACCAATGATGCAGATTCCTCCTCCGGCAGAATAGCCAATATTGTGGGAAATTCGGTTTACACCTATAGCCCCGCTTGTATTCTGAAGATTATAAAGCCATAATCCACCCCCGTTATCAGCAATGTTATCGCAAATCTGATTGGCCAGGAGGGTAGTATAGATATTGGCTTCATCTATGGCAATACCTCCCCCATTCATCATAGCGGAGTTTTCGTTGATAATATTCAATAGAACGATTGCGTCAGTGTTTTTGTTGATAAAAATTCCACCTCCATCATTGTTGGCCTGATTTCCACCTATTATGTTGAAACAGATCAGTGAGGGAATTGTATCCTGACCGGTTACAAAAATACCACCTCCCCGCTGGTCAGCCAGATTACCAAGCATTGAATTAACCCCGATTGTTGTCAGATACGATTGGTCAATTGTAAGTGCACCTCCATCAACTGCATGGTTTTCATAGAGGAGATTGAACATAAATAGGGTGACTGATTTATTAAAATAAGCACCTCCACCTGTTGTTGCCTGGTTTTGACGCATTAAGTTAAGTGATGCAATGGTGGTAAAATCGTGATCGAAAGCAAGTCCTCCTCCTTGCGGGGCATGATTGTTCTGAAGATAATTACCAACTATAAAAGGTGTTGTACCTGAAGCATTCTGTGCAAAAATTCCTCCTCCCATTGTTGATGCATGATTTCCCCTGAGATAATTCAGCAGAAAGATGGCATTCGAGTTGAGGAAACGTGCACCACCGCCAATATCAGAATTGCAGTTACGGATATAAAAACCACTTACCAATGAATAGAGCAGTGCGTTTTCGAATTGAAATGCTGAACTATTGGTATTTTCAATTACTGCACCAGTACCAAGAAGGATTATCGGCGTTCTGCCAGGGTCAATTTTTACTGTTTCTGAATAATCATTACTTACTATAATCAACGGAACCACTCCGGCAGAACTGCTTATGCTGTAATCAATTCCTTTGTTCAGCGGGTTGTTGTGCTTTCGTCCCAGGTATTTTATTTTGAAGTTGAGCCCCATCAACATCCAGTAATACCTGCCACGACGGGTTTTGAAAATAAAGTAAACAGCAGTTGTTTTTTGTTCGTCACCCAATTCACCTATCCTGCTTCTGATTTGGTCGAGTGAGCGATGTTGTTCTTCAGATAATTCCAAATCAGGCATTTCATCCAATTTGTCAAGATAATTATTGATTTCGTCAAGTTTTTCTAATCTTACATTTTCCAGCATCGCTTTTGCCTGTTTTTCAAAACCAATATCATCCACATTGGATTTTTGTCCTGAAAGAACAATACTGGAGAGAAGAAACACTGATAGAGACAGAATTTTTAAGGTTTTCATTTTTTTAATGGATTTAAAAAATACTATAATTTGAAATCTATTTACATAGGTAAATATGTTTTGACAAAGATTATAAAAGCCACTGTTTTCTCTCTTTCCCCTAAAAAATACGGGAGAGGGAGAAAACAGTGGCGATAAAACTATCAGCTAACTGATAATGGATTAATTGATGATCACTTTTTCAAAGAACTCGCCATAGTTTGACATAACTTTCAGCAGATAAACTCCTTTGGGAAGTGGCGACAGGTCAAACTGTGCCGGTAGCGTTGACTTTTGTTTCAACATCTCTTTTCCGTGTGCATTCCAGATAAATATGTCCACTTCTTCTTCCGTGCCTTCTATGGTAAATAGACCCTGGTTAGGGTTGGGGTAAACCCTGAAGGATTTTTCAGAATGGTTAAATATGGCCAAAGAGGAAGTTTTAGCCTCATTAACTTCGGACATGCCATTGATTTCGAAAATGCCATTACTCATCTGCGGATTGTATGATACCTCAAGAGAGAACTCTTCACCGGTGGATGGCCTGAATAATCTGAAGGTAATCATTTCACCGTTTTCAAAACCAACTTTTTCATCAGCGAAGGGATCATTTCCATTCAGGCTGATGGCAAATGGTGAATCAGCATTTTCAACCAATGAAATTCCTGAGCAAATACCTTCACTGGTGAAACCGCCAATGATATCCCCGTTTTCAAATGGGTTACTGATCAGGTTGAATACCACGATGTGTGAACCGGGTGTATTTGTGACGTCATTCCAGGGAGTGCTCAGCCTGAAATTTTCAGGAGGTCTTACTGAAGAAACAGATTTTACTGAAGAATAATCAATAATTCCTGGTGCACTCATCCGGACATAATAAGCTTTTCCGGGTTTAACAACTCCAATGGTGTTGATTCCGAAAGCCGGCCAGTAAAGTCCATAACCTGCTACTTCTTTGGCAACCTGAAATCCATTGACCCCATTAAACAGAGCGACAATGTCAACAGGATTTGTACTCAATACAGGTATCATATTCCATCCTGCTGGAAGGTTGACCGATTTGTCAATTACTTCACTGCCGCAAACAGGCAGGTTAACATCTTCGCTCACCTTGATGGCATAACCTGAGTATTCATTCCAGTTGATTAGTGTATTCATATTCCCTGCAGGCCAGTAAACACCGGTTAGATTTTGCAGGATGATAAGTTCGTTCATTATCGGGTACAACATGTTGTCCAACAGCGGATCATCCGGAACAATGTAACTTGAAATACCACTCCACCCCTGAGGAATTTCGATCAGGTGATCTACAACTACTGTGATGAAAAATTCACAGCAATTGGTACAATTGGTAACCGGATCAGTAAAGCAATAGGTAATCAGATAAGTACCCGGTCCAACAAATGGATCAAAGTAATAAAACCCTCCGTTGAAAATAATACCTTGTCCAATGTATTCTCCTCCCAAAGGATAAGCATTATCAAGAAGAACGAGCGGAGAATTCAGACAGACACTGAAA
>RZYY01000164.1 GCA_009930115.1 Sphingobacteriia bacterium
AGAAAACCAGAAATTTTTATCAGGCCTTGTCCGCCTACTGGCGGATGGTACTTTTGGGACAAGCCAAAAGTACGAAATAAAAAGACAGATCGCTCGAAAGCCCAACGCACATTGTTTATTCCCTTGTTTTGCTGCAACAACAATTTAATGTCGATAAGAATTAAATATCTTCATTTTATTCGCCCTGACCCATAAGAATTAAACGTTGAAAATCAGGCTCCCTTTAGGGTCGGGGTAAACTGATTTTCAACGTCCCATAGGCAATTAGAAGGTATAACCGTTGAAAATCAGGCTCCCGGAATTTATCACGATTAATCGGGAGGGGTCGGGTTAAAACTGATTTTCAACGATTATCGAATATGTAAACTTGTTAATTAGAAAAAATGCATCATCAACTTGAAGCAAAAACGGGTGAATTACAATTGGCTAATACTAATGCAATTATATATGCTCTTTACCGGTAACGATTGTCCTTTCGAACGCCGTGGGTGATACTTTAGGATAACGCAGAATAAAAAAAATCCTTAAAACCGTCACTTAAAGATTAAATTTTTTTCCCCAAACAGTCGAATTATCAATTATTCCTTTACTTTTGCCTTCAGAATCTATCTAAAACCTGTTAGTATTATGCCCGAATCATCACATCTTACCCCAAATAAAAATCTGATCATCACGCTCAATTCAACGGCCTACTTTATGTTGGCCTACATTTTTGTGATAACCCTCATCAATTTTACCTCGATGGTTTTGGCAAAAGTGTCTTATGGTTGGGATGGGACTCTTTATCATTATGGTTTCGATCTCGAACGGAAAGATATTACCTGGACACTTGAGCGTGTTGTATTGATATTCTTTATAGGTGTACTAATTGCTCTTTTAGTCGGTGTGGTGTTTCAGTTTATGTACCAGAATGTACGCAAGGGATCGGGACATTTTAAGCTCTTCTTTTTGTGGGGTTACCTGATTGCATACACCATCTTTTTTGGTGACATCGTGTTCGGAGCTTTCATTAACTACATGCCCGGCGCCTTTTTCAACTATATGAATGTGCCGATGGTTTTCAGGGTTATTATTGGAATTTTCGGGTTGATTATGCTCTTTGTAATCGGACAGTTTTCGGCCAAAAACATACTGATCTCCCTTAATATTTATCTTCGCAGGGCAAGTGTTTCGCAGATCGAGCCATTCTTCTATGCACAGTTGATCATTCCTTTCGTTATCGGCAATATTCTGGTGTTTATCCTCAAAATACCCTACCAGGGTAAGTTCGAATACATTGACACCCTCGTAATGCTCAGCATGGTGATTATTGTCATTTCCGTATTTTTCAAAATGGATAAGTTGCAATCCATTCAGTTTACAAAGCATCACGACAGTTTTAAGCTGAGACGGGTTCCTTTTCTTCTGGCCATCATCGCCATTCTTTTATTCCGGTTCGGACTGGGAATGGGAATATCGCTGTAAACCTCCTGCAGATTTTTTTGTTTAGCTCAATGTCTGTTTCGGGAGCAAAACGCTGGCATTCTGTTTAAAATAATAAATATCGTTCTTTCCAATACATCACGCGCAAAAGGGCTTAGTTATCGGATGCACTGAATGATTCAGCATTTTCACGGAGTAGCCTCCGGAGGATTGCTGTTTACCGATGAGGTGAAATCAGCCGGTTGCTGCTGATGGTCAGTTAATCAAAAAAAACAATGAAAATTGTTTTTAAAACCATTTTTTCCTGGTAGCAATTTTTTAATAAAAGCTTTCAGATGTTTTTTTTTGTTAAATTTTATCAATTTATCAGTATTTTAACAGATTTAGTTTGCATGGGAGATTTTTTTAATTACTTTTGCTTTTACAAATTATACCTAAATACATGATAAGTAATTCTACCTACTTATTGATAATCATATTATTGTTGTTGTTCAGCCTGTTCACAGGGCGGGGCAACAAAATCCCATTTACAGGCGCCGGACTGAAAGCACGGAGGTGCACCGGTGCACTCCTCTCCACCGGTACGTTACATTTCAGCCCTTACATGCGTGAGTATTTGCGCTGTTTCCCTGCGGTTTCAGCACCGCTGCCTGCTTCAGTAAAATATTTTGCTGATGATTCCCTTAACCAATTACCTGCTGACCTTTGCGACAGCAGGAATACCCTCCAACCCGGCAGTTCTTAAAAGGTTCGACCTTCCTGCGGGATTTCCATTCAAAATTTATAACAGTTAGTTATTCAATTCATTAGAAATTTATTCATTCAATTTAGTATTAACTTAAAAATTTAAAATTATGAGCAGATTTTACGGAAATCATTTAAAAAAGCTGGCATTGCTCACTGTAATGCTGGTTTTTGGGCTTACAACAGCCTATGCGCAACAAACAGTGCTTAAGCTTTCTATTGAGTGTGAAGGTATCGTTCTTGTGCGTGACCAAAACACCCAGCAGGCTGTAGCATCTATTCAGGGTCCTACAGCACCAGGCGATTTTGCCGAGGTTGGGCTGGCAGCTAACCAGTTGATCCAGTTGGTTACTGATGGTCCTGCTGCCGTTCCTCCTGTTCCACAGTTCCAGATTCAGGGTGTGGAAGTGGAATGGTGGGCTTACACCAATAACCATGTAGCAGGTGTTACGCCTACATGGACATATCAGGACCCTGCAACAACTCAAAATCTTGCACTCCAGATGGGATCTACCGGAACCCAAAGGATTATAGAAGTAAGATTTAAAATAAAAGATCCGGGTGTTACCATTGATACTGATGGTGATATTTCCACGGTGACAAATACACCAGTGATAATTCCTGTACAGGTAACTTATCCTTCTTTTGGATCACCTAACCCTTATGCTGGTTCTGACATTTATGTCAATGCCATGATAGAATACAATGGTACGGGTACATTTCCTGCAGGAGCTCAGATCATAAAAGTTTCCCTCAATGGCGGTACTACTAATTTAATTACTTCACCATATTCCGTTGCAGGAAAGAGCACCGTTTACCTGAGTGAAGTTTTGGGAATTACTCCTGCATTTCTTGAAGATGAAGAAAACAAGACACTGAACTGGGAAATTACCGTTGACGGAGTTTCTACAGCAGTTACAGTTCCCGTGAAAGTTTCAACAATTGCCTATAAAGTCATTGACCCAAATACACAGACTTTCCCCGGCAATTATACTATCAGCGGCGATGAAATCAATTGTATCACCGAATTTGAAGGTGCAGTTGAATTTAATGTTACCTGGGCCGATAGCCAGGTTGCAGATGTTGCTCATATGGTTTTTTGCTCACCCGATTGTATCGAATTTGATTATGCAATTACCTATCCGTCCATTGTAAATCTGGATACCCGTATTATGAACGATGCAAAAATCACGATCTTTACGGATGATACCAAAACGGTAACCTGGACCTTAAATGCAGGTGCAACCATTAACGTTACCTACAACTCAACACCTTTACCAAGTTATACTGTGACTTCATCCACGGATGAATTATTGCTTTCCACTATCGTTGCCAACAATACTTCTTTGATGGGCCACTCCGGTACTGATACCTGGGGATTTGAAATCTGCGGTGCCAATCCCGGGAATTATTTTGTTGTGGTAGAGAACTTTGTTACGATTGACGACAACTGGCCAACCCCGCTTACCGAGTATGTTTACGACGGCGACGAATTCC
Source organism: Sphingobacteriia bacterium (assembly GCA_009930115.1). Classification (GTDB taxonomy): domain Bacteria; phylum Bacteroidota; class Bacteroidia; order Bacteroidales; family 4484-276; genus RZYY01. Next base: position 3,664 of record RZYY01000164.1, read on the forward strand.
TTATTCAATATGTTGGCGCTTCGGATGTAACTTTCGATCCGATAACTGTATCACCAATAAGCACAGCTACTAACGCTCCCGTAATTTTTGATGTTACGGTTAATTATCCTGACTGGAATTTGCAAAACCTTGACCCGGCTTTACTCGCAGACAACCTCATTTTGTTTGATCCTGCCCTGCCGGCTGGTGCTGAAATCGTAGAAATTCTTTATGATGGTGGAGTGGTTTCTTTTGCTGATGGTGCTATCGGTGGTGTAACCTATGTATATCTTTCTGATATCATTGGATCACCGGCTCCAACACTGCTCAGCGGCCATTCAGCCTCTGATACCTGGACATTCACTATTGTTGGCATTGATACGCCTGGCACTTACACTGCCACTATAAATGCCATTACCTATTTACCAGCCGAAACATGTTACTCTGTAATGGATGATACGGAACTGGTTCTTCATGTTAATGATCTGACTATTGAGCCAATTGACGATATTCATTCAGTAACCAGCACCCCTGTTATTATTCCGGTGGATGTTCAATATCCTGAAATTACACCTTATAATAGTGAGATACTGGTAGATGCAAAAATATCCGCTGCAACATCCAAAGCAGTTTTCCCTGCTGAAACTTATGTTATTGATGTAAGAATTAACGGAACTCCGATTGGAACAGTTACTGATCCCTATGATATTAGTGGAAAAACTGACTTCCTGCTGAGCGATATGCTTGGACTTGCTCCGGGAGTGTTTGTTAACGAAACCAATAAACATCTCTTCTGGGAAATCACTGTAATAAGCCATACATCAGGAATAATTGATGCAAAAATTGAAAGCATTGTTTATGCTGATCCGGCTGCTGCCTATGGCACCATTACCCTTGCCGAGGAAGCATTCTCGCTGACCTATGCACCGGTCATTATTGATGAAATTGATGATATTACTGTTTGCCATCCTGATGATATAGTTTTTGGCTGGTGTGAAACCTATCCTTTGGTTGAAAATATTGACCAGGGAACAGCTTCACCCACTTTTGCACGTATCTTCAACGATGGTAAATTTTCTTTCTATTCAGATGCTGGTTTGACAACTCCTGTCAGCCTCACATCAGGCACCACAATTACACTTCTGACACCTGCCGGGCATACAAAAACTTCGGTTTTAGGTGTGGACGCTTCTGTAATTTATGGATCAGCTATTGTTGCTGAACAAATTGACCCGACTACCAATGCTAATGGTTATTTGCTTCCTCTTGAGCCTCGCTCTGGCACAGTTACTAATTGCTGGACAATAACCATTGAGGGTGCTGTTCCGGGTACTATCTTTGTCAAATTCGAGAGTATCGCACTTCTCAATTATGATGGCCACACCATTATCGGAGGTGGACATGGTTTCTACAACAGCGGAACAACTTTCGAAGAATTCATTTACGAAGATCAGGACTGGAAAGTCATCTACGTTGGTGCTGACGGGGTTACCTTAGGCATCGAACCCAACGCCATCGAAACCGTTACCGGCGCTCCGGTAGTTTTTGATGTGGAAGTGGCTTACGGCGATCTCGCTTCACAGAACATCGATCCTTCAGTATTGGTGGATGCCTTGATTTTGTTTGATACTCCGCTGCCAGTAGGTGCTGAAATCGTTGAATTGCTTTATAACGGTGGAAATGTTGGTATGGTCTCTCCAACTTTGATTGGCGGCGTTACCAATGTGCTTTTATCCGATATCATCGGACAGCCTGCAGCAGTACTGGCCGGCCATAACAACCTCACCGACACCTGGACACTTACCGTAGCCGGTGTTGATGAAGCCGGTACCTACACCGCTACCATTCAGTCGATTGCTTATATTGATTATAAAGTTTGCCATTCTGTAATGGCTGAAGACGAAATCGTGGTTACATGGGAGGATATGTGCGTATCTGGAGAATATATGGAGCGCTACTGCCTTGGCGATGATGTTGAGGGAGTTGAGTTCTACGTTACTTATCCGGCAATATCAAATAATCCTGCTGCAATAACCACTGATGCCTTGCTTTCGGTAAATAATCCTTTCCCTGCCGGATCTGTCATTTCATGGACTTACACCGACAGTAATTCAGGCGTTGCTCAGGGTACATACACTGTTCCATCACCAACACCAATTACTGAAATCAGACTCTCTGAAATTGTTGGCGGTTCGGCTCCTACAC
>RZYY01000165.1 GCA_009930115.1 Sphingobacteriia bacterium
GGCGCACCCAAATATTTGTAGCTACAAGTCATATCATCCTTGATAAGGTGCGGTGCACCGGAATATTAAATGCATGGTTTATTCAACCTTTTCAATAATTTCCCTGCATTTGTTTTTGAAAAATGATCGGTATCTTTTTAGTTTGCATGAATTTATATTTTTAACAGCAGCCCCTATGATACTACGCTGAATTGGCTGTTCTTTTTTGTTCTACCTGTATTTCGCCCCTAACCGGGCAATCCGCCAATGGCGGACAAAATATTTGTAAAGAGCCATATAAAATGAATAACAAGTCCAATAGGGAAGCGGTAAATCAGGGGCTTCCCAATATTTGGAGATTTTTTACCGGAAAATAATGCTATTCTTTAAGCTTTTCCATTGATAAAAAACGGTTGTCAATCCCCCAAAATGTTTTTCTTTGCATTGCAATAGCAGTGGTTTTACTGAATAAAGGCATTTCGTGCTGCGGTATTGTTTCCGGCGGGAGCATAACCGGAAGAACACGTATTTTTTGAGGAAAATCAAGGACAAATGCGACCTGCAGATGAAACGATCAGACAGCAAAAATTTACTGAAAGCATGAACAGACAAAGAAACAGCCATGTCGGTTTTTGAACTATCGGACGAACTGGTTTTCCCTCATCCTGCGCTGGCCGATGATGACGGGCTGCTTGCCATAGGTGGTGACCTGAGCATCGAACGTCTTTTGCTGGCTTATGCCAATGGAATCTTTCCCTGGTACTCCGCTGACTCTCCCATTATGTGGTGGGCAACAAATCCCCGCATGGTTCTTTTTCCTGACAAATTCAGGGTATCACATTCGCTGCGGCAGACGCTCAGGAGCGGAAAATTTAAGGTTACTTTCGACCATGATTTCAGGTCGGTCATCCAGAACTGTGCTGCCAAAGAGCGTCCTGATCAGGAAGGCACCTGGATCACTCCGGAAATGCAGAATGCGTATATCAACCTGCACGAAGCCGGTTATGCCCATTCTGTCGAAACCTGGCAGGACGAGCGGCTTGTCGGTGGGCTTTACGGTGTTTCGCTTGGCAGGGTTTTCTTCGGTGAATCCATGTTTTTCAGTGTACGCGACGCATCCAAAGTGGCACTGGCAACGCTTACAGAAAAACTAAAATCCTGGCAGTTTGATATGATTGATGCACAGCAGGAAACCAGCCATATCCAAAGTCTTGGCGGAGAACTTATTCAATTGAAAGTATTTCTGAATATCCTGAAAAAATCGTTGAAACATCCAACAATAAAAGGTTTATGGTGTTAATTTACTAACTAAAAATCATAACAATGAGCTTTGAAATTAAAGGAAAACTTATTGAAAAGTACAATACAATGCAGGTTACCGATCGTTTCAGGAAGCGTGAATTTGTGATCGAAGTCAGGGAATATGCCGGCAGCAGTGACTTTGCCGAAACCATCAAATTTCAGCTTACACAGGATCGTTGTGACCTTCTCGAACCTTTCCGGCAAGGCGAAGAGGTCAAAATCAACTTCAACATCAAAGGCCGTCGCTGGGAAAAAGACGGACAGGTGAGTTACTTCAACAATCTTGAAGCCTGGAAGATTGAAAAAGCAGGCACTAAAGAACCCGAAGCGCCTCCACCACACACCATCGAAGATATTCCACCCGATCCTGAAGACGATCTTCCGTTTTAGCCAGCCTGTGCATCAATAATATTTTTAATGAGTTATGGATTCGTTAACACAACTTGTTACCGGAGCGGCCGTTGGTGAAGCAATTCTCGGTAAAAAAACAGGCAACAAAGCCATTTACATTGGTGCTGCTGCAGGTACATTGTCTGACCTGGATGTGATCCCCGGTATGTTTATGGAAACACCGGATCGCCTTTTGTTTCACCGCGGTTTTTCACATTCAGTAGTCTTTGTGATTCTTGCCACAGTATTTTTTACCTGGGTTTTTTCGGCATATTTCAAAAAATTCAATGTTTCAAAACGCGAAAGTCTCTGGTATTTTGGGTTGATTTTTATATCCGCTATCATGATTGATGTCTTTACCACCTATGGTACCCAGCTTTTCTGGCCTTTAAAATACCGGATTGAACTGAGCAATATATTTGTGGTTGATCCGCTATTTACACTTCCGATGCTTATCACAGTTGGATGGCTGATGTTCAGGGCAAAAAAATCTCCAATACGGAAGCGACTGAGCTCGGCAGGATTGATCCTCTCGGGTTTATATCTGGTATTTACGTTGGGGAACAAGGCTATAATCACCCACACATTCAGTGCTGCGCTGGAAAAGCAAAAGATAAAATACGAGCGGATGATTACCGGATCTGCACCTTTCAATCAGTTACTTTGAGCCGCTGTAATCGAAACTCCCGACAGTTACCTTACCGGATATTATTCACATCTCGACAGCAATAAAGATATCCGTTTCCAGGCTGTTCCAAAAAATCATATATTACCCGGGCATTTTACCAAAGATGCACAGGTAAAAAAAATTCTAAGGTTCACCAATGGCTATTATACCGTTGAACCTCTGGAAAACGGATATATAATAAACGATCTTCGGTTTGGCCGGTTAAATAACTTGCAGACAGGAGAAGGGAGTTATGTTTTCAGGTATATCATCAGCATGAATGATGAAAATATTACCATCGGGCAGACAGAAAACAGTTTTGAGGGCAGTAGCAAGCTCCTTGTGCAGCTTTGGCAACGTATGCTTGGGAGGAAGGAATTTTAGCCAAAACTTCCCAGCATTACCCCACCATCAACACTGATTGTCTGACCGGTAATATATCCTGACAAAGGTGAAAGCAACCAGAGAGCCAGCGATGCAAACTCAGCCGGATCACCCAGTCGGCCTGCAGGTATAGTGTTTTGGAGTTGTTTCTGAACCGTTGTATAATCAAGTCCGCTGACATCACTTTTCTTTTGTATAACCCTTTTCACGGCATTGGTATCATGGTAGCCTGGAGCAAGAATATTACAGGTAATTCCTTCAGCAGCAATTTCCTGCGAAAGTGTCTTGACAAATCCCACCACAGCGAGGCGCATGGAATTGCTCAGAACAAGATTTTCGACAGGTTGCTTTACCGATATACTTTCCACGAACACCATCCGGCCATATCGCTGTTTCCTGAATTTTGGCAAAAGTGCCTTCACCAGGGCTATTTTCCATCGTAATACTGAAGCATAGGCAGCATCCCAGTCTTGCATTTCAGTTTCGATAAATGATTTTGCAGGAGGCCCTCCGGCATTCACCAGCATCCCGTCAAGAGCCCGGTTGCTTAGAAGATTGACAATACTATCCGGGGTTTCGTGCCTGGAAAGGTCACCCGAAATGGTTTCCACCCGGTCAGGAAACAGAAGCCGGAGTTCTTCCAGTTTTTGCCGGTTACGGGCAACTGCGATCACTTTAGCACCTTCGTTGAGCAATGCGTGGGCAATGGCACCTCCAAATCCTGCAGTTGCACCACAAACCAAAAACAACCGGTTTTCTAATTCTAATTGCATAATGTATTAATTACGGACGAATAACAAAATATTTCTTTAGCGGTTTTGCACTGAAGTACAATACAATATATTTGAATCCATTGTGATTTAGTTATAGCATTATCACCTTGTGTAACAGACGGATTCGGTGAAGGCAACAAGCCATCAGGCATAGCTTATTAAACATTAAATCTGATATTCAATATATCTCCATCCTGAACGATGTAGTTCTTTCCTTCGACGTGGAATTTACCGGATTCTTTCACAGCATGTTCTGACCCATACTGAATAAAATCCTCATATTTCATCACTTCGGCACGGATAAATCCCCGTTCAAGGTCGGAGTGAATGACACCTGCGGCCTGAGGAGCTGTAGCGCCTTTTCGTACCGTCCATGCGCGCACTTCTTTGGGACCGGCAGTGAAAAACGACTGAAGGTTGAGCATGTCGTAGGCCAGGCGGATCATTTTATTCACGCCGGGTTCAGACAATCCTGCATCCTGCAGAAACTCAAGGCGCTCGGCAGGATTATCCAGTTCGGCAATTTCCGATTCCAGCCGGCCGGCAATAATGAGTACGGGGATATTCCTTCCTTCCATTGCTTTTTTTACGCTGTCAGAATAATGATTTCCCTGTACTGCAGAATGATCGTCAACGTTGCATACGTACATTACCGGTTTGTCGGTGAGCAGAAACATGTCGCCGAGCAGTTGTGAACGGTCGGGTTCATCAAGGTGAAAATCACGCACATTACGAAAGTTTTCGAGATGATCGGCCAGTTGCTGAAGGATGCCAGCCTGTCTTTTCAGTTCCTTATCGCCCGATTTAGCCATTTTTTCCACCCTTTGTATTTTACGCTGCACCAGGTCGAGGTCGCGTACCTGAAGTTCCAGGTCAACAATCTCCATATCGCGTACCGGATCAACCGAACCCTCGATGTGTGGAAGATCAGGATCGTCAAAACAGCGTAGCACATGAATGATGGCATCAGTTTGCTGAATGTCGGCCAGAAATTTATTGCCTATTCCTTCACCCTGACTTGACCCTTTTGCCAGCCCGGGTATATCAACAATCTCAACTGTAGCCGGAACTATGCGTGCTGATCTGATCAGGGCATCAATTTTTTGAAGACGATCGTCAGGCACGTCAATCATCCCGATGTTGGATTTATTGGTACTGAATGCAAAACTGGAAGTCTCAGCCCTGGTCCTGGATATGCAGTTAAAAATCACCGTTTTGCCTACGTTGGTGATACCGATAATGCCACATTTTAGTCCCATAATAATTTATTGATTTTACTATGTTTTGTGCCTGCAAAATTAGCATAATTGCCGTTGATCTTCGAAAATGTTGAGGATTGATTTTCCGGGGAAGTAACGCTGCACATGCCCGGTGTCTGAAGGATAATTATCATACAAACTCAGCAAAACAAAACGCTTTTCTGAAAACATTTAACATTTTTTTTTGCATTCATCAAATATTTATTAGATTTGTACAGTAAAAAAAATGATTTGAAGTGGTAAAAAACTCACATAAACGACTAATTGTCAACGTTTTAGCCCCCCCCCTATACCCTACAACGCAACTACACAACAGCCTGTGCGGGGGCATAAACACAGCGAAAGGAGACAGGCATGAAATTCCCGATACTTCTCTTGAAAACAAATGTTGTAAAAAAGTATTCCCTCCTTAGCCTGATGATACTCATCCCAGCACTTTTTAAAATTACCAACTTTTTTTACCAACATTTTAAATCTTAAAATTATGAAAGTACAATATTTTTTATTAGGATTTTTTTTAATTGTTTTTTCAACATGTAAGAAAGACAGCATTAACACAGAAAAAATGGATGAATCGCCACGTAATGTCGAACGCCTGATCCTCGAATTAAAAGCCAAACTGGATGCAACTTTAAAGGATGGGACAACTTATGCCGCCGACAGCGCAGTATGGTATGTTGAAGCGCTGCTGAACTACTCTTATGGTTATGCTACAGCATTGGGATGCACTTTCGAAACCGATACTGCAAGTATAATCGTTAATTCAGGTGGAGTCAATGGTTATACCCTGGCACTGCTAAGCGATGTGTACGAGTACCTAGAGGAGAACGCCCTGCAAAATAAACCTGAGGATCGTTATATTTTTGCCATTGATGTTTTTGTTACTATTGAGGGCAATGTTACTACTTTCTCGTCTATTAGCGGATATGCAAAACTGCTCAAGGACTATAAATCAACTGATGATGACGACCCGGGTTATTGGTTCTGGGGTGATGCATTAGGCATGTGCGACAAAGATCTAGGTAATAATATAGGCATGGATGCCGGTGATATTATTGAAGCGCTTGTGAATGCAACTGCAGAATATGAC
>RZYY01000461.1 GCA_009930115.1 Sphingobacteriia bacterium
GGCGATGTTTTTCTTCTCCACATTGGCATTCGCATCGAACTTACTCCCTGTGGCTGCATTTTGCGCATCGCAATAGTTCATCAGGAAGTTCAGGTTATCACGGATCTCACGCGTTTCGGTATGTTTTTGCCGGTACAACATATATGATTTGGCGACGGTAAAGTACTTTTCCGCCATCAAGGCCGTCTCAACCTGATTCTGGATCTCCTCCACGCTCATCCCGTTGGAAATGTGAAGGCGGGAGAGGATGGCAATGAAATCATCCTCGGTGGCGAACGTACCTACCGAGAGAAACGCTTTCGCAACGGCATTTTCAATCTTGTTGATTGAGAAAGGGACACGTTTACCATCCCTCTTCACAATCTGAATTTCTTTGTTACCCATATGATTCAAATTAAAGTGTGTACACAGCTTTCGACCATTACACTTTTTGATGACGGATAACGGAACTTACCTCCTGGCGTTAATTCAATTGTGGAGAGGTATGGCGACGTACGTCTCTCTTCGATCCTCTTTTTACCCGAAAGAGATCAAAAAGTGCATCACATCTGGCAGGTCTTCTGACTTACTCCCGTGTCTGAGCGCCTTCCCGTTCCGGTCTGAAGGAACAGTGGCTGTGGAGGTGTTTGCTCGGCACGTATTAGGAACTTACAGCAGCGGGAACTGTTGCCGATTCTCACGGCATTCCCTTTTCATTTTAATCATATAAGACGACTATGAATAAAAACCAAATGTTGTCACAAAGGTAAACTTACTTCTTCACAAAACCAATACAGTTTATCAAAAAAAGTTATGAACATAAGCTTTATGATTATCTATTATGTTAATAATCATATATTTGAAAATATTATTGGATAATTGGTGTAAGTGATATTAAGATACTGATTTATTTTCTGGAATCTTCTTTTGTATTTATTTTTGAATAATAAGCCAGATTGGGGGTTATTTTTGACAGCCAAAAATGTTACATTTCTTGGTGAACACGATTTATCAATTTCACATAATAAATGACGAACAAACAAAATCTGTTAGAAAAATTGTAATTTTGTTGCAATAGTACTGTCGATTATAAATTGATTTCTGTTATTCCACTTGAAAAAATGTACAAAACACAAAAATCTTATATTACCAAGGATAAAAAAATGATTGACCTCATCAATGAGAATTACTCATTGTTACT
>RZYY01000462.1 GCA_009930115.1 Sphingobacteriia bacterium
GCCCGGTTTGTTCCTGCGCTCACATGGAAGCAGAGTTTATCATCCGGTGCTGTTTTGAATGCTGAAGCTTCTATGAATATTTTTGGAAATGCTGATTTTCAAAATTTAAAAATGGACACACTTACTGGTCGAATAAAGCCTTATCGGGTTTGGTTGCGATACAGTAAGCAGAATTTTGAGTTGAGGGCAGGTTTGCAGAAAATTAATTTTGGTCAGGCGCGAATGTTTCGTCCCCTGATGTGGTTCGATGGCATGGATGTGCGCGATCCTCTGCAACTTACCGATGGCGTTTATGGGCTGCTTGCAAAATATTTCTTCGAAAATAATGCTAATATTTGGGCCTGGGGATTGATGGCTAACGATGACCGCAAAGGCTGGGAGTTATTTGGTTCTGAAAAATGGACGCCCGAAGTGGGTGGGAGAGTTGAAACACCTTTTTTGAATGGCGAAATTGCACTTAGTACGCATCACCGTAAAGTAAAAGCAAGGAATTTGCTGTCGTCGCAATCTAATGATTTTCAACTTCTGAATGAATCCCGTATTGGATTGGATGGTAAATGGGATGTGGGAGCAGGTATCTGGTTCGAAAATTCAACCACTATTACGCAGAAAAATAATATTATGGTTCCCCGTTTTCAGGACATGTGGAATCTGGGAATGGATTATACATTTTCTGTTGGGAATGGTTTGGGAATGACGATTGAGTATCTGCGTTATCATGCCGGTGAAAATTTTCTGACCGGCGGAACAGCCTTGCAACTAGCAGGAAGCATGTTTACATATCCGCTGACTGTAATGGACAATGTGTCGCTGATGTTGTTTTACGAACCTATTGGTAATCAGTTGTTCAATTATGCGAGTTGGAGTCGTAATTACGATAACTGGAGCGTGTATATCATTGCTTTTGTAAATCCTGAAAATGCTCAAATGATTGGATTTCAGTCTGGAAATCGTAATCTTTTTGCAGGAAATATTACTAAGCAACCTGCTTACCTAGATATTGAGAAGCGTATTGTGGGAGACCTGCATAATACTGATTATGCTATGAATAATACCTTCTTCTTGGGTACATATCCTGGTATGGGAAAAGAAATGATTCAATTTACGCTTGGTGAGATATCTAGCTATATTGTGAGCAGAAAATGAATAAAAATGATTAATAAGTGAAATAATGTGAA
>RZYY01000463.1 GCA_009930115.1 Sphingobacteriia bacterium
GGATTGCCCGGCAGAATTACAATCAGCCCATTGGATACATTATTATGGAAACGGTGAAAACGTTGCAGAGCTATACTACATCAGCTTATATCCGCGATGTTTGTCTTGAAATGACCCTGCATGGTGATCCGGTTTTGCGATTGGGAGGACAGCCACAGCCAGATCTGATGCTGACTACGGGAAGTATATTTTTTAACCCTTCCAATGTAACCAGCGATCTGGATTCTTTTGCAGTGAATGTTATTACCCATAATGTTGGTATGGCTGTTTCTGATTCCGTTATTCTGGAGCTGACAAGAATTTATCCTGATAACACTACAGAAGTGTATCAGAAAATGATTAAAAGCCCTGCTTTTGCCGATACCATTGTATTTATGCTGCCAGTTAGCCCGCTGAATGGTGTTGGGCTGAATTCTTTCTCGGCTATGGTTGATGCTTTTGATGCACTTTCGGAAGCAAATGAAACAAATAATTCAACAAATACAACACTGTTCATTATTTCGAACGATGTTAATCCTGTGTATCCATACGAGTTTGAAGTTTTGCCCGATACATTTGTGACGCTGATTGCCAGCACTGGATACGCAATGGCTTCAGCGGGAACATATGTTTTTCAGATTGATACAACGGATTCTTTCGACAGTCCTTTTCTGGTGCAGAGCAATCCGATAACACAGAGTGGAGGTATTATTGAATGGGCATTGCCGTTCAGCATGCTGTCCATGCCGGATTCCACCGTGTATTTCTGGCGTGTCAGTTCGACTTCAAACAGTAACTGGCGTGAAAGTTCATTTCAATATATCACCGGAAAACGTGGTTGGGGGCAGGCGCACTTTTTTCAATTCAAGAACAAACCCAAATCATCCAGGAAATTGAAAGTCGTTTATCGGTGTGCGATAAAGTGGAGCAAAGCATAAGCGAAAGCCTTGAAAAAGCCGAAGCCCTTCGCCAAAGCATACTAAAAAAGGCATTTGAGGGTAAACTGCTAAGCCAAGCTGAAATTGAACAATGCAAACAAGCAGCCGATTACGAGCCTGCAAGCGAATTGCTCAAAAAAATTAAAGCCGAGAAATTGGCAAAAGAACAAGAGAAGAAAAAATCAACTACTAAAAAGAAAAGCAAGAAATAATATGTCAGAAAATGCAATAGTATCAAAGGTGTGGAATTTTGCCAACGT
>RZYY01000464.1 GCA_009930115.1 Sphingobacteriia bacterium
ATATACCACTGGCTGCCATCCTGGTAAAGGGGGTCGTCGGGGATTACATCCATGGTGTACACAAAATAATCCGGTTCGGCATATTCCACCATTGGGTCTTCGGAAAGTTCCTCTGCAATTTCCTTTGCGTCCGTTTTTGAAGCGAATTCCAACTTGTAAATATTGAAAAGCTGCGGCACTTCCATCTTCCCCCCTTTGGGATTGTTGATGTAGCGTTTCTCCGTTCGCTTCTCGGCTTTAAAAAGTTTCTTAATGTCAGTGGCTTCGTATTTTTCCAGCACCTGATCGATACTTGCCATACCTGTGGAAGCTTTGTTTCGTTTTACATTGGCTTCCACTTTTACTTCATCTTTAAATTTGATCAACACCACACCTTCAGCATATTCCGGGTTGTAAGGGTCGAGGATATGACGGTTGTGGAAGTTGTTTTGTGAAACAGCCTGTGCGGCCATGAATACTAAAATTGCGATGGAGAGAAGTAAAGACTTTTTCATAACTAATTGTTTTTTTATTTAAATATAAATTTTAAAAATTATTTCATGTAAACCAGCTTGATATCCTTTACAATGGATTCATTTGCAGAAACCGCCTCAAAATACAGGAAGTAAATCCCCGAAGGCAATACCCTGCCCTGGTTATCCCGGCTGTTCCAGTTGACTGTGTGACTGCCCGGAATCAGACTGCGATTGATGAGGGTATTGATCTTTCTTCCAGAAATATCAAAAATTTCAGCTTTTACCATAGAAGCATCAGGCAGATCAAATTTGATTTGGGTTTCATTGCTGAATGGATTGGGCTGTGCCACAAGATTAAAAGCTTCCGGCATTGTAATCGCTTCACCATCTTTGAGAATGGGTACATAATCGCCGTTCAAATCACCTCCTGTTACTTCTCCAATAATGATATCCTGTTTCTGCTCCGATTCAATTTTGATCAAATCCAATAAGCCGCCAGGGATTGCTTTTTGCGTAAAGTTGTACAAAATTCCTGTGATTGTATGTTCTCCTGTAACACCTGTAGCCATTTCAAAGCCCGGGATTTTGCAAAGTAGCTTAATTTGTTCCGGGTGTTCACAGGTTAAATTAAATTGCATGGCTGCAACCTGGCCTTTGCTTTCCAGTTGGAGGAATTTATCTTCAAGCTTAACGAAAGCCGGATCCGGATTCACATTTACC
>RZYY01000465.1 GCA_009930115.1 Sphingobacteriia bacterium
TGAATGCGGAGAGAGGGGGATTCGAACCCCCGGTACGGTTTCCCGTACGTCAGTTTAGCAAACTGGTGGTTTCAGCCACTCACCCACCTCTCCAGATTAGGAACAAAACGCTATTTGTTTAGCTTCGATATGAACATCCGTAAAACGGACTGCAAAAATAGGGAGTTTTTTTTAAACTGCAAACAATAACTTCAAAAAGGCTGTAAATAAGATATTAATGCCCGCATTGATTACAATACACTGATTAGTTGAGCATTACAAAAAAACATCCACAAACAAAATGGATCCTACACCCCTAAAAACCTCGTAAAATTTACCCACAGCTTCCTTCTCCGGTGGATCGTTACACTTTTTCATCCAGGACTAACCTAAATCCCAGATGACGATGGAAATAGGAAGGGATATTCCGGCATCGGTTATGCACCGTACAATAAACGGCTTCTCTATTCCAGGCTCCCCCCCTGTACACTTTCTCCGCCCCGGTATCCGGCCCTTTGGGATGAACGACCGGGCCATCGTCAAGGTAGTGCTCTTGATACCAATCGTTACACCATTCCCATACATTACCGCTCATATCGTACAATCCAAGTTCGTTGGGTGCTTTCATACCGACTTCATGCGTAGAACCGGATGCATTTTCGACGAACCATCCTACTTGCTCCAGCGTATCACTGCCAGAATAGATGAATCCCTTACTTCGATTGCCCCCCGCAGCTGCATACTGCCACTCTGCTTCCGTTGGTAAACGATATTTCTTACCCGTGATCTGATTGAGTCGCAAAATAAATACATTCACATCATTCCAGGAGACATTCTCGACGGGCAACCGATCACCGGTAAAAAAAGAGGGATTAATACCGGTTACCGCAGTCCATAAGCCCTGTGTTACCGGATATTTGGCCATCCGGAAAGCATTCATTATCACTTGATGCGCAAGCTGCTTGCGGATAAAAATTCCACGGCCACTCTGATTTTTGCAATAAAATTTACCGCTTTCAACAGTGCACATCTCCGGAAGAAGGAACTCATCTAAATTTAGGGGGTTTCCCGGCAATTTCCCGATATAGTTCTTTTCATGGTCAGGAGGTAACGTTTCCATACTTATCATTATAAAATATTGGTTGCATGTTTTTCAAAGTTACAAAAATATTTACTCCAACTATTAG
>RZYY01000466.1 GCA_009930115.1 Sphingobacteriia bacterium
GGACTAAAAAAATGTTTGCAAAGCTTACCACAATTAACCTTGAATTGAAAACTGGGACAAAGACCGTTTATGTTGAAACTGGAAAAATGACTGAAGATATTTCAAGAGAATTCTATGACAATGTTTTCAATGCTTGTTCATTTTTCAGGCGATTAGGTGGCTCAGAGTTTGTGAGCAAGAGCCGGACAAAATACGGATATATTCCTGTCTTGCTGATTAGCAAGAGTCCAGACCGATCTATTAAAGTGATCCGCAAGTTTGATTTAGTCTAAAATCCGCTTATGGTCATAGCTGGTATATGGCCATTATGGGGCGATTAGCCTACAAAATAAAAGTGAGGGAATTTTATGAAACAGACAGTAGCAAGCGAAATCTATTCCAGACTTCAAGCTATCGAATCATGCAAAAAAGCTGGCAATACGGAATGGGAAGATAAACATTCTGAGGCATTGCGGATCATTGAAAAAGACATTTTGCCTTCAGGATCTGGCATCGATTGCGGAACTAAAATAGATCGTGATTTCAAGCCAAACAAAATCAAACTAATTTGTTCGTTTCATCATATGGATGAAAACGGATATTACGATGGCTGGACGGAACACGTGATTACAGTGACACCTGTTTTTGACGGAATTAATATAAAGATTTCAGGGAAAAACAAAAACTTTATCAAGGAGTATTTGGCAGATGTATATTTCACAGCGTTAAGTCAGACTGTCGAGTTATAAGATCGAAACTAGCGTAAGCTAGTCCTGTAGTAGTGCTACAGCTGATGAGATCAGAATAAAAAAGTGAGGGGAAAATTATGTCAAAGCTTTACTATTGTTACTATTCCGCAAACAGCTACCTTCAGCTTACCGCTGATTCAGCAAAGCAGGCTCGGAGATTGACAGCGAAACGTTATAACGTGCCAGAACAGATGGTGCGAGTTATGGAAGGTCAAAGCGTATGAAAAGATATTTACAAGTCAAAACAAGCTCAGGCTGGAAATATGTATTTTGTCGCAATGAATTAAAATGCGATCCGATAACGACAGATGATCGCACAAAAGCAATAGTTGGCGATGCCCACGCATTGGATTATTTTCAAAGCAAGTTCGGAAATTGCGAGTTTAGAATTTTTTAATCAAACAGGCTGTGCTATCGGTCAAACGGGCAGAAAGTGA
>RZYY01000038.1 GCA_009930115.1 Sphingobacteriia bacterium
ATGGCCATGAATTACAATCCAAACAAAATAACACACCTTTTCATCGAAGGAGTGAAGGATATATTGCCGGCTGCAATGGTGGTAGGACTTGCAGGTGGAATTATTATTGTGCTTCAAAACGGTCAGGTGATTGACACTTTACTCTATTGGATTTCGAAATCCATGGGAGATTTAGGTGATGTTGCATCGCTGGGAATGATGTATATTTTTCAATCCTTCATCAATATTTTTATTCCTTCAGGATCGGCAAAAGCAGCTTTAACTATTCCGATCATGTCTCAGTTTTCTGATCTTATTGGTGTATCAAGACAGGCCACAGTAATGGCTTTTCAGTTTGGAGACGGGTTCACTAATATGATCACTCCCACTTCGGGAGTATTGATCGGGGCCCTTGGAGTTGCAAAAGTCCCATTTGAAAAATGGCTGAGATGGGTAACTCCTTTCATGATAATATTGATAATTCTTGGTTTTCTTCTCCTTATTCCCACAGTGCTGATCGAACTGAACGGATTTTAAATAATTTTCAAGCATAAAAAAAGCCGGCAAATATTCCGGCTTTTTTTGTTAAAAGATAAACACGTTATGCTTTTTCTTTGTCGTCATCATCAAAAGGAAGCTCATTTTCTTCAACTTCTTCTTTTGCTTTTTTAGTCTTGGATTTCACTTGTTCTTCCTCTTTAGTTTCAACCTCAGCTACCTCAATGTTTTCTGATTCTTCAGTTGTTTCCTCATCAACATCATTTTCAGTGGATTTAGTTTTCTTGTGCCCTTTTTCTTCCTGTTTTTTAGCATATTCTTCGAGTTTTTCACGGGCTTCCTGCTCCATCTCTGATTTTAACTCGGCCAAACCACCAATATCGCCAAAAGTGGTAACTTCAAGGTTTTCTTTGATCTTTTTAACAGCTTGTTTGGTCGTACGCTGAACTTTTTGCTGTTCTTTTTCTTCTTTGGCTTTTTCGGCCTGCTGTTGATCCTGGAATACTCTTGAATGAGAAAGGATGATTTTTTTGTTTTCTTTCGAAAATTCAATTACTTTAAAATCCAGTGTTTCATCCGTTGCAGCATAAGAACCGTTTTCTTTCTGCAGATGACGTGTAGGAGCAAAACCTTCAACGCCATAAGGCATGGTAACGATCATCCCTTTGTCGGTAGGCTGACCAATAGTTCCTTTGTGAATAGAGCCAACGGTAAATACACTTTCAAACACATCCCATGGATTTTCTTCGAGTTGCTTGTGGCCAAGGCTCAGACGGCGGTTTTCTTCATCAACATCAAGTACAACTACTTCGATCTTCTCACCTACTTTTGTGAACTCAGCCGGATGCTTGATTTTCTTGGACCATGAAAGATCAGAAATATGGATCAAACCATCAACACCTTCTTCAAGCTCTACAAAAATACCAAAATTGGTGAAGTTGCGCACAGATGCAGTGTGTTTAGACCCAACAGGATAACGGACTTTGATATTTTCCCATGGATCGGGAATAAGCTGTTTCATTCCAAGAGACATCTTGCGTTCTTCACGGTCGAGGGTAAGGATTACAGCTTCCACTTCGTCGCCGACTTTCAGAAAATCCTGCGCAGTGCGCAGGTGTTGCGACCATGACATTTCAGAAACGTGCAAAAGTCCTTCAACACCGGGCTGAATTTCTACAAATGCGCCATAGTCGGCAATAACCACCACTTTTCCTTTAACTTTGTCACCCACCTTAAGGGTTTCATCCAGTGCATCCCACGGGTGCGGGGTGAGTTGTTTAAGACCAAGGGCAATACGTTTTTTGCTGTCGTCGAAATCAAGAATGACCACTTTGATTTTCTGATCAAGCTCTACAATTTCTTCAGGATGATTAATTCGTCCCCAGGAAAGATCAGTAATATGAATCAGGCCGTCAACTCCTCCCAGGTCAATAAATACACCATAAGTAGTGATGTTTTTCACTGTACCTTCGAGAACCTGGCCTTTTTCGAGTTTCGAGATAATCTCTGCTTTTTGTTGTTCAAGTTCGCGTTCAATAAGAGCTTTGTGCGATACAACGACGTTTTTATATTCGTGATTGATTTTAACAACCTTGAATTCCATAACTTTGTCCACATACACATCATAATCACGGATAGGTTTCACGTCTATTTGTGAACCGGGCAGGAAAGCTTCAATTCCAAAAACATCCACGATCAAACCGCCTTTAGTTCTGCTTTTGACGTATCCTTTAATAATTTCTTCGGATTCGAAAGCCTGGTTAACCCGCTCCCAGGATTTGAGTATTCTTGCTTTCTTGTGAGACAGCAATAGTTGCCCTGTTTGATCCTCCTGGCTTTCAACATAAACTTCAATTTTGTCACCTACTTTGGCGTCAGGATTGTATCTGAGTTCTCCTTTAGGAATCACTCCGTCAGATTTGAAACCTATGTTCACCACAATTTCCCGGTCGGTAATACCTGAAATTGTTCCTTCCACAACTTCATGCTCGGCAATGCTGCTAAAGGTTTTGTTGTAAAGGTCTTCGAGTTTTCTTCGCTCTACTTCAGAGTAGGCTTGTTCCATTTTCCCTGTTGCATTCCAGTCAAAATCCTCCGGTGGTGTAATTGGAGCTTTGTGAATTTCTTTTTTAGCAACAGGTTCATGTACTTCTTCCTGGATTGTTTCGGGAGCTTTCTCTTCAGTTACCTCAACAACTGATTTAACAGCTTCAGCTTCCGGTTTAATCTCATCTTTTATCTCTTCAACTTTTTCACTTGCCGATAGTTCGACATTTTCAACAGGGTCGGTTTCACTGACTGGTTTCATCTGATCTTCAGGTTCCTGGTTTACTTTTTCTTGTTCGTTAGTCATTAAAATGTAATTATGGATGCCGCCTTTTCATCCTGGTTAATAAATAATTATAATCTGCAAAACGAATGATTATCAGGCGTTATAATATTCATTTGCAATTTGGGGTGCAAAAGTAGTTTTTTTATTATAATCAACAATTTTGGAAGGACTTAATTTTCAGAATATTTGAGGATTGTATCGAAATCAAACAAAAAGGTGTACAATTTCGGACAATTTCCCGCTGATTTCATTAGGTTCGCGTCAGTCACTATCGTTCTAAACGAAAGAATCTTTTGCAGAACAGTTTTTTTTGCGTATAAAAATTGTTTTCAGCCAGTGATTCGTACCTCAGGATGTGCTTATTTATTTTCATCTCATTGTTTCTCAAATTATTAAAAGAATCCTTATAATGCTCCGGCTAATTTGGCAGCAATCCGTTCCCGTTTGTCGGATCATTAGGGCACAATGCTTGCATATTGCCCACAATGTCGAAAAAAATGTCTTTTATCTCTAACATATTAAATTTCATATGTTTAAACATTTTTTTACACTAATGATCAGACAGGTCAAAAAAGACAGTTTTTTTATGTCCGTTAAAATAAGCGGGCTGGCCATTGGAATGGCTGCCAGTATATTGATGCTTTTGTATCTTTATCAGCAAACCCATTTCGACAATTTTCACGAAGACAAGGAGAATATTTACCAGTTGATTATTGAAATGAACAGGGAGGGAATATTTGAGAAAATTGCTGTCGGAACTGCTGAAATGGGAATTTCATTGCTTGAGGAATTCCCTGAAATCATTGAGATGACCCGATTTTCAATGCATGAGGAAGTTTATTTTCAGGTTGATGACAACATCAAAATCCTGAAAGATTTTCAATATGCTGATTCAAGTATTTTTTCGATGTTCAGTTTCAGGATATTACAAGGAAATCCCCAGACTGCTCTCCAAAAGCCGTTTTCGTTGGTTCTGACCCAATCCGGAGCTGTTCAGCTTTTTGGAAAGGAAAATCCGATGGGCAGGGTGATTCGAATGAATGGTCAGCATGATTATATTGTAACAGGCATTATGGAAGACCCACCCACCAATTCTCACCTTCAATTTATGGCCCTCGGATCTTTTTCCACACTTTATCAGCTTGATGGCTACTACATGGACTGGGATGGCGGATGGGGTTACTATACTTATATTAAAACCATAAAGGATGCGGACATGAAAAACATCATGACCAAACTCCCTGCATTTCTCGAAAAACATATCAATTACAAATACCGCAGCTATGGTGCAGAAATCAGATTCAGGTTTGATCCTTTAACCAAAATTTATCTTCATTCCTCAGCTCCGGAACACATGTATATCACCGGAAATATCGTCAACCTTTATATTTTTGGGGCAGTTGCAATTTTTATTCTTGTCATAGCTTCCATCAATTTTATGAATCTTGCTACTGCAAGGTATTCCAACAGAATCAAAGAAGCCGGAGTAAGAAAGGTTCTTGGTGCCAGCCGTAAACGGCTTATTGTTCATTTTTTAGGAGAAGCACTCTTTATCAGTGGGGTGGCAATGGTTTTTACGCTTCTTTTGGTTGAACTGTTTTTGCCTGAATTTAGCAGTTTGTTCAATACTCAAATCAAAATCAGTAATGTAAACCTTCTGTTATTTGTTTCCGGTTTACTCTTACTTTGGCTCATAGTCGGATTATTTTCAGGCATCTATCCGGCTTTTTTTATTACAGCCCTTAATCCGGTTCAGACTATCAAAGGGAATTATTTTTCGGTAAATAAAGGAAAATTGTTCAGGAACGTACTCGTAGCCGGGCAGTTTTTAATTTCATCGGCATTAATTATTTCGACAATTGGTGTATATAAACAAATTAACTACCTGAAATCCAAACCACTTGGTTTTGATAAAGAAAATATCCTTGTTCTTCAACTTGATGGGGAGAAGTCACAACAGGCTGCCGGTACCCTTAAATTACACCTGAAACAACTGCCCTTTGTCATTGGTGCAGGAGCTTCGACCAACATACCCGTTTGGGGACTGACCAGTAATGGTTATATCCCGGAAGGTATGAAAAATTCAATCATCATCAATACCCTTGATGTTGATGATGATTGGCTTCAAACAATGAATATCCGTCTTGTTGCCGGTAGAAATTTCGACCGGACAAGAGCTGAGGATCAGGAAAATTTCATCATCAACCAGGCACTCGCAAAAAAAATGGGATGGGATGACCCCATTGGTAAAATTTTCTATAGGGACGGGAAACACACAGTCATTGGTGTCGTAAACGATTTTCATTTTACACCGTTGCACAATCCCATTCAGCCACTAATACTTACCAGCAACCCATTCGACAACTTTAGTTATTTGTCTTTAAGACTTAACACATGCGACTATCAAAAAGCACTTGCTGTCATCGAAAAAACATGGATGGAAGTTGTTCCTGGTGAACCATTCAATTATCATTTTTTAGATCAGATGCTGTTGAAGAATTATGACCAGGAAAAACGCTTCGGCAGAGGGTTTGTCTGGTTTTCATCATTGGCTGTTTTTCTGGCTTGTCTGGGATTATTTGCACTTGCATCATATCTGACCATTCAGCGAAGAAAGGAAATTGGCATTCGAAAAACTTTCGGAGCAAGTGCATGGCTTATTGTTTGGTTGCTGGCAAAAGATTTCCTTCGATTGGTGATTATCGGGAATGCCCTTGCAATGGTTTTAGCATGGATTTTCCTTGAAAAATGGCTTGAAAATTTTGCCTTCAGAATAACTCAAAATGTATATCCTTACATTTTCACTCTTTTGTTAACCATCATGATTGCCCTGCTCACTGTTGTGTGGCAATCGGTGAAAGCTGCGCGCCAAAACCCTGTTGACGCTATCAGATATGAATAGTTCAAGTGAATTATTTATTCTTCTGCCGGATTTTCATTCAGCTTTCAACACCACAGCTTTGGGATTTTTATCCAGATAGCTCCTGATGATTGAATGGACATATTTGTTTTCGGGATAAGCTTTTACACAATTTGAATAATAACTGAATGGATCAAATCCGTTTACTTCTTTTGAGGCAAATCCAAAACCGAGATACCTGTTGTTTTCCACCCTTATTACAGCACATTCATCTTCGGCACGCCCTTTTTCGATGATCAGAAAATCAGGCCGTGCATAGGCAAACCGGTCGAGCACTTTTTGAACCCTGTCGTTGTAATCGGCAGGGTTTTCTTCGCCGATACAGGCTCCCCGGCATTCGTGCAATTTGTATTGAAAACAGGAATTTTTGGTTTCGTAAAGTCCACATAATTTTTGACAAAGCTGAAATTCATCACAAATTGCGAAAAGATAGTTTTTGGCAGAAACAAATGAATCAAAGGTGGTTAGAGGAGTTATAAGGTGTTCATCATCAATTTTTCTGATCGAAAGTCTCAGATATCCTTTATCGTCCATTTCGTGGTAAAGACCATAATTGAATAACGTCCTGCGTTGTGCCCGGTTAAATAATGGTTTATGCTTGTGAATTTCATGTGATTCCAACAGTAGTGCAACCAACTCATTTCCGGTAAGTTCAAAATCTACCGAAAACAATTTATTTTTCATTTCCAAGGCACGTTTGGTAGTGCAGTTGGTGATGTGTGCCACAACGCGTGACCGGATATTTTTACTTTTTCCGATGTAAATAATGTTTTGGTTTTCATCCAAAAAGTAGTAAACACCTGGTTCTTCGGGTAATGACCTGATGTAGTCCGGTGAGAGGCTGCTGTTAAATCCCTGCAATGGCAACCCTCCCGGATTCGGCTCGATAGCCAGCAGCATCTCAAAAAGTTTTGCCGTGGCTTTGGCGTCACCAAGTGCCCTGTGCGGGTGAAGGTTTTCAATATGTAAATCGCGACAGAGATTCGCTAAACTGTACGATCGCTTATAAGGAATCAGTTTACGACTGAGCTTCACCGTGCAGAGCTTTTCACGCTGGTAATCATATCCCAGTGATCTGAACTCCTGACGTATAAAATTGTAATCAAAACTCACGTTATGCGCCACAAAAACACAATCCTCGGTAATCCCGACAATTTTTGCAGCTACCTCATAAAATTTAGGAGCATCCTCCACCAGTTTGTTATTTATACCGGTGAGTTGGGTGATACGATAAGGAATTTTTTGCTCGGGGTTAATAAGTGTAGCATATTCATCCACGATGCGATGACCATCATGGATCAAAATTGCCACTTCGGTTATCTTCCCGTGCATGTAACTAATTCCGGTAGTCTCGATGTCAACAATTGCGTATCTCATGTCGCCGGATTAATTCATACCGGGATCGGAAGGAAAGTTGGCCCATTGCGAGTATTTATCGCCAAGTTGCTGGAGGGCTGATTTCCACATATCATCAGGATTAATGCTTAGAATCTGATCATCGCTAAGCTCCGAAACAAGCCATGAATCACGTTTAAGCTCCATATCGAGCTGCTTTGGCGACCATCCGGAATACCCTATGAAAAACCGAATGTTGTTTTCGTTGAGCTGGCCAAGGGTAATCATCGTTTTTACCTGTTCAAGATCACCACCCCAGTAAATCCCGCCGGTTACTTTCAAACTATTGTTAATCAATTCCCCAAGAGTATGAATAAAAAACAAACTGTTGGTACTCACCGGACCTCCCAAAAAAATCTTTGAACTGAAATCCGGAAAATCTTTGACTACGTCCTCAAAACTCATTAATAAAGGTTTATTGATAATCACCCCAAATGAACCATCATTATTGTGCTCAGCCAGCAATACAACCGATCTTTTGAAATAATAGTCGTAAAGAAACGGCTCAGAAATAAGAATCTTGCCGGGTGCCGGTTTCACATTATTGGTTTTTATTTTAATCAGGTCATCAAAGTTTTCCATGATGTAAAATTTATTTTCCTAATTTTGGTTTTAAATCGAAACAAATATAGAAAAATTCGAGATGCCGCGGCAACAAAACGAAAAGCTTTATCAAACTTTAAGAAAAAAATTTACAACTTTTACTTTTGAGAAATTTGATATTTCATGGTCAGCGGATCAGTTAAAAATTAAGTATTTCTATTCTCTTGCCAGTGAATATCATTTCGAACCTGTCTTATCGTTTTCACTTAAACCTTATTACATTTCCGATTTTAACGAAAGTTTTATTGAAAATCTTGCATTCCAGATTGGTATGGTGGAATTGATAAGCTATTGGAAAGCTGCTTGCCCTCCAAAAGTTATAATAAAATGTGGTTACCTGGAAGAAGATCAGAAAAACTGGTGGAAAAAATTGTATTTCAACGGATTAGGTGAATTCTTTTATTTGAATAACCTTCAGCCGGATTTTGCTGATTTTATGGAAATTTCCTGCGTTAATCAAAACAAATATCAATCTGCAAATTATCCTGCCAGCCCGAAAATGCTTGTACCTGTTGGCGGCGGTAAAGATTCCGCTGTTACGCTCGATCTGATGAAGAAAACCAAATATGAGGTCATTCCTTTCATCATCAATCCGCGCCAGGCAAGTATAGCTACAGCAAAAGCTGCCGGATTCGATGAAAATGAGCTTTTTATCGCAAACCGAACAATAGACAAAACACTTCTCAAACTCAATGACGAAGGGTTTTTGAATGGTCATACACCCTTTTCCGCCGTGGTGGCTTTCACATCACTGCTGGCAGCGGCAATTACAGGATGCAGATTTATCGGGCTCTCCAACGAATCGAGCGCCAACGAACCCACAATCCCTCACACCGGTATTAATCATCAATATTCCAAATCGCTGGACTTTGAAAGAGATTTCAGGCAATACGCATTAAAATACCTCACCACTTCTACAGAATATTTCAGCCTTTTGAGGCCTTACAACGAACTTCAGATCGGTAAGATTTTTTCAACTCTCAGTCATCAGTTCCCGCACTTTAAAAGCTGCAATGCCGGCAGCAAAACAGATACCTGGTGTGGCAAGTGCCCAAAATGTCTGTTTACCTGGATCATTCTTGCGCCATTTGTGGAGCAGACCGTTCTTGAAAATATCTTTGGGAAAAATCTGCTCAATGACATCTCTTTGCTCCCTATTTTTGAACAACTGACCGGCATACAAGAAGAAAAACCGTTTGAGTGTGTCGGAACTATTGATGAAGTAAATGCTGCGCTCATTTTAACTCTTAAAAAATCTTCCGCCGAATCTTTGCCCAAGCTTCTCGAATACTACCAAAATTCTGATGCATACAAAAAATACAAATTAATGGAAGCATCCAAATTTCTCGATGCACTCAATCCAAATCATTTTGTACCTGCGCGTTTTATGAAAGTTCTTGAGGAGGCAATATAATGAGATCTCTGCTTAGAAAAATCACCTATGGTAAAAAGGTTCTGATTCTTGGATTTGGACGAGAAGGAAAATCTACCTGCAGGATACTTCGTAACTATTTCCCCAAAATCAGGCTATTAATTGCCGACCGAAATCCTCACCCCGATTTTACCGGCTTTGAAAAAACAAACCTGGATCAGTTCTTTCTGGGAGAAAATTACCTCGATGCCATAAGTATGGCGGGTGTTGTTTTCAAATCACCCGGGGTTAAATTGGATGAAACCCGCGATAAGCTGATCGTTTCCCAAAGTTCATTATTCCTTGAAAAGTATCACGGGCAAATCATCGGAATTACAGGTACAAAGGGAAAAAGTACGACTACGAGCATCATTTATCACCTGCTCCAAAAAGCCGGAAAAAATACTGTGATGGTTGGCAATATTGGCATTCCGCCGTTTGACGCTATTGACCGGATTACCAGGGAAACAATCATTGTTTTTGAGATTTCGGCTCATCAGCTTGAATTTATTCACCATTCGCCTCACATTGCTGTTCTGCTCAATGTTTTTCAGGAACATACCGACTATTTTGGAACATTCGAATCCTATGCTAAAACCAAGTTAAACATTGCCAGGTATCAGCAAAAAAAAGATTATCTGATTTTTGATGGTCAACATGATTACTTAAAAGAAAAACTTTCCGATTGTAATTGTGCCGGAATAAAGATTCCCATTGAGCTGCCAATGAAGAATCAATTGTCCGGACCTGTTTTCCTTCAAATACCAATTACAAATCAATCACTCAGAATTGATCACATAAAGCTGAATGGACAGCATAACCTGAAAAACATTCTAACTGCGGTTACAGCCTGTTCTTTAACCGGTATCTCAGTCAGTGAAATGGAAAAAGGCCTTGTTGATTTTACGCCCTTGGAGCACAGACTGGAAAATTGCGGGACCACAGCAGATATTACATTTTTTAATGACTCCATTTCCACCATTCCCGAATCAACCATTGAAGCCGTAAAAACACTACCTGATACAGATACAATCATTCTTGGTGGTTTTGATCGCGGAATCGATTATACAGGGCTTATCGAATTTCTGTCAGCATCAAGTATCGGGTGCTTTATTTTCACAGGGCCTGCCGGTAATCGGATGATGTCGATGATGCTGAAAAAACAACATTCTCAAAAACGTATCATCTGGATGGAAGATTGGAAAAGGCTTCCAGAATTAATGCTTGAAAACACCCGAAAAGGAAAAATCTGTCTCCTTTCACCTGCTGCCTCAAGCTACGACAGATTCAACAACTTTGAGGAACGTGGAAGATTTTTTAAACAAACGGTGACGTCAATATCTGCAACAACGAAACAACCGGAATGATTTACATCATCCCGGTTGATCTTATTTTTCGTCTGATAAATCAGAAAGCAAAGCAATAATTATTTTGCTTTTGGTTCTTTCTTTTCATCTTTGACTTTTGACTCTTTTTTAGCTTCGGCTTTTTTTTCCGGTTTATGTTCGTCCTTTGGAGGTTTTGTTACAGGCTTTTCAACCGGTACTTCCACCACCTGTGGAATAACATTTTTTGCAGGTTTACGCAGCCTGGTTTTCCCGTAAGATCCGCGGACTATTTTTCCCCGCTTTGTTTTTTGGTCACCTTTTCCCATAAAATTATGATTTTTAATTACATATTTAAACTTTCAGAAGTTGCAAAAGTAGCGAATTTATAAAACATAATCATGAAACCCGAAATATTTTCGAACAAACAAGCAGATGAATAATGACAAAGAAGCTGTGCGCGACATTCGTACAAAAGCAAATCTGAAAAATCCTCGTCGGAAAGTTTCATCATCAAAAAGTTACGTTGTTGCTGAAAAACTATAAATATTTAGATTGTCTATAAATTGCTTCAAAATGAATTTGCATTCAGAACAATCATTAATTTTACAGCCTCAAATCAATCAAAATTATGCGAATTGCAAGGATACCTGCCACAGAACCAATGCATGAAAAAGATGCAGTAGACCTGTCACTGATTAACAATCTGATAGAAAAATTCAAAGGGAAAAAGGGAAATATGATCCCTTTATTGCAGGGAGCACAATCGATATACGGATATATTCCGGAAGCGGTTTTCGAAAAAATATCGGTCAAAACAGGTTTGAGTCTCAGTGATATGTATGGAGTTGCCACTTTTTATGCTCAGTTCAGGCTCAAACCAGTCGGAAAGTACATTATCAAAGTCTGTCATGGTACAGCCTGTCACGTGCAGCATGCAAACAAAATAAGTGAAGCACTGATGGAATCACTTAAAATAGCCGACGGCGAAACCACCGAAGACCGGCTTTTCACGCTCGAATCGGTAGCCTGCCTGGGATGCTGTTCACTGGCACCCGTGATGATGGTCGAAAACAATACCTACGGAAAACTCACAGGTGCAGAAGCAGTCAGAATTATAAAAGAAATCAGGATCAGGGAGTTAAGTAAAAAATAAAATACTTTGAAAATAACAAACAACCCAAAACAGACAAAAATGTCAAAAACCAAAGTCATTGTAGGTTTGGGAAGTTGCGGAATAGCTGCCGGAGCAAACAAAACCTACCAGAAAATTGAGCAACTGATGAAGGTCGAAAATCTCGACTTTGAATTAAAAAAGACAAGTTGCATCGGGATGTGTTTTCGCGAACCATTGGTTGAAATTGTTGATGATACCGGCTCATATATTTACGGCAACGTTGATGAAAACCGCGTTATAGAAGTACTTGAAAAACATGTTGTTAACCATGAACCAGTTAAAGAACTGGTGGTAAAAACCGATTTATTTGAAACCCCGGACCATAGTTTTTTTGATAATCAGGTAAAAATTGCCCTCAGGCATTGCGGTTACATTGACCCTGAATCAATTGAAGAATACGAGGCTCATCAGGGCTATGAAGCCATCAAAAAAATTGCTGATGAAGATATTAAACCCGATGAAATTATCGAAACAGTGATGCAGTCGGGATTGCGCGGACGTGGTGGAGGTGGTTTCCCAACCGGCATGAAATGGCGTTTTGCACGTAAAAGCGAATCCGACGAAAAATACATTATCTGCAATGCTGACGAAGGTGATCCGGGCGCTTTCATGGACAGGTCTCTGCTCGAAGGAGACCCTCATGCTGTTATCGAAGGCATGTTAATTGGTGCTTACGCCATAGGTGCCACCGAAGGAGTAATCTATTGCAGAGCTGAGTACCCGCTTGCCATAAAACGACTTAATATTGCCCTCGAACAAGCACGGGATCAAGGTTATCTTGGAGATCATATTCTAGGAATGGAAGGTTTTTGTTTTGACATACATGTGAAAGAAGGCGCAGGTGCATTTGTCTGTGGTGAAGAAACCGCACTCATAGCTTCGGTGGAAGGTGAACGAGGCATGCCTCGCAAAAGGCCTCCCTTTCCTGCAATATCAGGACTCTGGAAAAAACCCACCAATATCAACAATGTGGAAACATGGGCGAATATCCCATGGATCATCCTCAACGGTGCGGAAGCCTATGCAAAATACGGCACCGAAAAGAGCAAAGGTACCAAAGTATTTGCACTGGCAGGCAAAATCAATCATTCAGGACTTGTCGAAGTGCCGATGGGAATTACCATCCGGGATATAATTTATAAACTCGGCGGAGGAATCCCCGGCGGCAAGAAATTCAAAGCAGTACAACTTGGCGGGCCTTCAGGTGGATGCATCCCGGAATATCTGGCTGACACTATTGTAGATTATGAATCGGTAAACGCTACCGGCGCAATAATGGGATCAGGCGGAATGGTAGTAATGGACGAGGACACCTGTATGGTGGATGTTGCCAGGTTCTTCCTTAATTTTACCCAGAGCGAAAGCTGTGGCAAATGCACTTTTTGCCGGATAGGAACCAAACGAATGCTCGAAATTCTTGAGCGGATTACACAGGGTAAAGGCGTGCTTGAAGATCTTGACACACTTGAGGAACTGGCTTATCAGATTAAAGACAGCTCATTGTGCGGACTCGGGCAGACTGCACCAAATCCGGTGCTCACCACACTCAAGTATTTCAGAGATGAATACATTGCCCACATCGTCGAAAAAAAATGCCCGGCTAAAGTATGCAAGAACCTGCTGACCTACGAGATCATTCCCGAAAAATGTACCGGATGCACAGTTTGTGCAAAAAAATGCCCGGTAAATGCCATTTCGGGCGAACGTAAACAACCGCATGTAATCGATCAGGACCTCTGCATAAAATGTGGCGAATGCTATGCCAGATGCAAATTCGATGCAATTGTCATTCATTAATTTTTAGTTAACGTAAAAGCTTGACTCAACATGACCAACACGATAAATGTTATCATCAACGGTAAAATTTTAAAAGGGAACCCCGGTGAAACAATTCTGGAACTCGCCAGACGCAATAATATCCATATACCAACCCTGTGTAATGATCCTCGTCTGGAACCATACTCCTCATGCTATCTTTGCGTTGTTGAAATCGAAGGATATCGCGGACTTCAACCTTCCTGCTCGACAAAAATAGCCGAAGGATTAAAAATTGAAACCGATAACGAACGCATCCATAAAGCCAGAAAAACAGCTCTTGAACTGCTGGCAAGCAATCATTACGCTGATTGTATAGCGCCCTGCAAAGAAACCTGTCCGGCCGGTGTTGATGTTCAGGGTTATATCTCACTTATTGAAAAAGGACTTTACTCCGAAGCTATCGGCCTGATAAAAGAGGTTAACCCCCTGCCTGCCATTTGCGGTAGAGTATGCGTAAGACCCTGCGAGGCTGCTTGTCGGAGAAACCTGATGAACGAAGGTCATGGCGTGGGAATTGATTACCTGAAACGATTTGCTGCTGATAAAGACCTGCAGTCTCCCAACAGATTTATTCCCAAAGTAGCCCCATCAACAGGCAAAAAAGTAGCCATAATAGGTGCCGGTCCAGGCGGCCTTTCCTGTGCATATTTTCTTCAGCAAAAAGGCCACCAGTGTGATATTTACGAGGCATCTCCTGCACCAGGTGGCTGGCTAAGGTATGGAATACCTGAATACCGGCTGCCCAATGATATTATCGACAAAGAAGTAGCTTCAATAACTGAACTGGGTGCAAAAATTTACTATCATCAGAAATTTGGTTCCAACCTACACTATGCTGATCTCAAAAATGAATACGACAGTGTTATTCTCACTATTGGGTCGCAACGGGGTACTTTGCTCGGCTGCGAAGGAGAAGATGCTACCAATGTCTTCTCGGGAATTGATTTTCTCAGAAATATGGAAATCACCGGTCAGCGTTATAATTTCAAAGGAAAAACCGTTGCTGTGGTTGGTGGCGGAAATACTGCAATGGACTGCTGTCGCACTTCAGTCAGATGTGGCGCCGACAAAGTATATGTGATTTATCGCAGGACAGAAAAGGAAATGCCGGCTAATCCTATCGAAATCCATGAATCAAAACTTGAAGGTGTAGAATATCTTTTTCTGACTAATCCAAAAAAAGTAAACAAAAACAGCAACGGAGAGGTAGAATCAATTACCTGCCTTCGCATGGAGCTTGGTGAACCGGATGCTTCCGGACGACGCAGACCGGTACCTGTTGAAGGTTCCGAGTTTGATATCCAGGTGAATTACATCCTCGCCGCTATCGGACAGAAAACTGATGTCAACTTTTTGGAAGATGTCAATTCATCCGCAGAATCAGGTCAGCTTAAGGTAACCCGCTGGGGAGATATCGATTGCAACAAAGAAACTCTCCAAACTGGAGTACCTTCAATGTTTGCCGCTGGTGACGGAGTCAGCGGCCCGGCAACCATCATTGAAGCCATTGCCCAGGCCAAAATTGCTTCTAACAGTTGCCATCTCTATCTGTCAGGTCAGCCGGTTATCCCAATGCCAAAAGAATTCCTCAGCAAAAAATCCAACTTTAAAGAACAGACACCGGACAAGTATATCAGCCGTTATCAGAAACAAATGCGGCATGAAATGCCCACAATTCCCCCGGTAAACAGAATCAACTTTAAAGAAGTAGAACTTGGTTACGAAAACGAACAGGTAGCCTACGAAGAAACGCAACGCTGTATGGAATGTGGCTGCGTTGAATATTTCACCTGCGATTTCAAAAAATACGGAACGGAATATGGCGCTCAGCAAAAGCGATTCAGTGGCGAATTCAACGAATTTGATGTGGATTTTTCACACCCGTTCATCGAAATAGACAACAACAAATGCATACTTTGCGCACGATGTGTCAGGATATGCAAAGAAGTTGTAGGTGCCAATGCACTTGGGCTTGTTAACAGAGGATTCAGCACCTATGTAGCTCCTTCGATGGGTAAATCATTGCTTGACACAACCTGTGAATCATGTGGATTATGCATCGAAACATGCCCTACGGCTGCCATGTCCGAAAATGTTCCATTCAAACCCGGTCCCGTTCGTCACGACATCATCGAAGCTGTTGACAATTTTGGCCCCGAAGGTTTTGAAATCAATCTTCACCACCGCGCAGGTTTTTTCCTCAGGGCATCAGGCAGAACCGGTGAAATCAACAAAGATGGCAACATTAGCCGGCAGGCCAAATTCGGTTATAAATACCTGAACGATAAATCCAGAATAAAACAGCCCCTGCTGAAAGTTAACGGGAGTTTTGAACCAATAGCTTTTAAAAAAGCATTTGACCTCATTACCGAAAAAATCCGTGCAGTTCAGCCCGACGAAAACGCTTTTTTTGCCGGTGCACGTCTTACCAATGAAGAAATATACATGTTGGAGAAACTGGCACGTGCTGGCGTTAAAACAAACAATATCAGTAGTTTTCAGTACATTGGACGAGGTACCGGATACGGTATGAACGCTGCTTACTCAGTCCCCTTCGAACAAATCAAAGAAGCCAGCCGTATCTTTATTTTCAGTTCCGACCTGCACATGGATTATCCTCTGGTAAACCATATGATTTTCAACGCACGAAACCGTTACCACGTTCCGGTTGAACTTTTTACAACCAAAAAAAGCGGAATGGAACACAAAGTTGACAAAGTTCACCACCTCAAATCCTATTACCATTTTATCATGGCTGTCAACTATTTTCTGGTTTCAGGCGGGCATCAGAATGATGTGTTTATCAAAAGCAGAACTAAAGATTTTGAAAAATATAAAAAGCAACTTCTCTCTGAAGATTTTGACGAAAACTTCGAAAAAGCAGGTATCGACTGCATGGAAGAATTGGCGCAGTTTGCAAGAAGCTATAACGAAGAATTGAACGCAATCCTGATTTTCCCTGAAAAAGAACTTTCAGCAAATGCCAGCCTTGAATTGCATAATCTCGCAATGTTAACCGGCAAGATGGGAAAAACAGCCCAGGGAATAATAGCCATCAAAGAGAAAAACAACAGCCAGGGAATAATTGACATGGGAGGATGCCACAAAATTGCACCCGGATTTCAACTTATTGAAGAACAGGCAGTAATCCGTCAGCTTCAGAAAAAGTGGGGAATCAAACAACTTCCGGATAAAATTAACAGTCCTTACAAATTATTGAAGGAGCATAAACTGAAAAACCTCTTCATTTTTGGTGAAGACCCGGCAGGATGTGCCATCAATCCCACAGAAATCGAAGATTGGCTCACAACTCCCGAATTTATCATGGTGCAGGATTATTTCATAACCAAAACAGCATTAAAAGCTGATTTGATAATGCCTTCATCACTACCTTGGGAGATTGGTGGCAGTTTCACTACCACCCAGCGCAGATTACAGAAATTCGACAAAAAAACAGAATCATCATCAGGATTGACCTCTCCGGAACAGCTTACCACACTCCTGAAATATTTTGGGTTAAACAATATCAATGATCAGGAAGATGCGCTAAATGAATTTTTCAGCCTACTCCCGCCCCCATCTGATCCGGATAAGATAATTTATTGCTTTAACAACACGTTGCATGATAATTATAATCTGCTGTTCAATCACGGGTGTGATATTGTGAACAAGCGCTTTGACGATGAATTTGAGCAAGCTTTTAAGAAACAGTAAATACTAAAATTCAACCGGCAGCGATGCTTTAGGCTATTTCCAAAATCCGCAATGACTCAGGTATTTAATATCTGCCTGAAGGATTTTTAAAACAGCCTTTTTGGTTTTTATTGACATTTCCCATTCAGATTTCAATAACCAGAAACACTCATGATAATTGATGTTGTGACAATTAAATCCTGTGAAACACAAAATACCTTATTTTTGTTGATGATTTGAAAATCGTATGGAAATAAAAAGTAAAATATACCTTGGGGATTGTAATAGCATACTCCACAACATCTCGGATAATTCTGTGGATTTAATTGTAACATCACCGCCGTATGCTGATCAAAGAAAAAGTACTTACGGAGGAATACATCCGGATAATTATGCAGAGTGGTTCCTTCCAATTACCGAACAGTTGCTCAGAGTCTTAAAACCAACTGGTACTTTTATTCTAAATATTAAAGAAAAAGTTGTAAATGGTGAACGGAGCACCTATGTTATCGAGCTGATACTTGCCATGAGAAAAATTGGCTGGCTCTGGACAGAAGAGTTTATTTGGCATAAAAAAAATTCCTACCCCGGGAAATGGCCTAACAGATTCAGAGATTCATGGGAAAGGTTGTTACAATTCAACAAAAACAAACAGTTTCACATGTATCAGGAAGCAGTCATGGTTCCGATGGGTGATTGGTCAAAAACGCGTTTGAAAAACCTTTCCGAAACTGATAAAATCAGAGATAACTCAAAAGTAGGTAGTGGTTTTGGAAAAAACATATCAAACTGGTTGACCCGCGATTTAGCCTATCCTTCAAATGTACTTCATCTTGCAACCGAATGTAATAACAAAAACCACAGCGCTGCATTTCCTGAGGGATTGCCGGAATGGTTCATTAAACTATTTACTAAAGTTAATGATACTGTTCTTGATCCGTTCATGGGATCAGGAACAACAATTTTTGTAGCACAGCGAATGAAAAGAAATTCGATCGGTATTGAAATTGTTCCTGATTATTATAAAATGGTAGAAAAAAAGTTAAACAAACCAGAGCTAATCCTTTTTGAACCAGAGCATTTGTACAAAAAATCAACTTCTGATAATAAACCTGAATCATTGAAATAACTCTGATTAAGCGAATAAATGCTGTGTTTGGTCCTTCAAAAAAATTGTAGTTAATTCAAAATAGTTCCAAAGTTTCAATTAAATAAAACCTGAATTTTTAAAACATTCATTTTAAAATATTTTGCAAGTAATCATTTCAACCGATAGTTATGAAACAAATTGATGTTAACAATGTATTTGATTATGTTGAAAAGAACATAGGAATTTTTCATGCTAAACGCATTGAAAGTATTGACAAATTAAAACTCTCAAAAGTCTTGAAAAGAAAAAACCCTTATCTTTTTAAAGCTAAAAATATCTTGACTTCAGACCAACTTGTAAGAAACCTTGTAGATGCTCACATCTCATCTAATGAAGAAACACTTTTCGGAGACTGGCTTGAAGGTCTGGCAATTTTTGTCAACTCAATGGTTTTTGGTGGATTTAAATCCGGAATACCAGGAATTGATCTGGAATTTGATAATGATGGAATAAGATACATTGTTTCTATAAAATCAGGTCCTAATTGGGGAAACAGTTCGCAAATTAAAAAAATGGTGAATGACTTAAAAACTGCAGGGAAAACCCTGAGAACAAGCAACTCAAATCTTCGTGTTATCGGAATTAACGGTTGTTGTTACGGTAAAGACAGACATCCTGACAAAGGTGATTATTTTAAGTATTGTGGCCAAATGTTCTGGGAATTTATTTCAGGAAGCAGCATTTTGTACCTTGAGCTCATTCAGCCTTTAGGCCATTTGGCCAAGGAAAGAAATGAAGAATTCAATATTTCCTATTCCCGGATGATTAATAAGTTTGTTCTTGAGTTTTCACTGAATTTTTGTAACACCCATGGCTCGATAGACTGGGAAAAACTGGTAAAATTCAATTCTGCAAAAGAGACATAATCCAAAATTCCGGTCGTTTTCCTGCATTCACTATTTTTGCAACATTATTTTTAATAAAACAATCTTGACATGAGAAAGAAAATAGCTGCAGGTAACTGGAAAATGAATACGACGCTGAACGAAGGGAAACAACTGATAAAAACCATCATCAATAGTCTCGAAAAACTTCCTCCAAAACAATCGCCGGAAGAAATGCTTGTCGTGCTTGGTACTCCTTTTATCACCCTTGAAAGTGCAGTGAAGCTTGTCGAAACTTTTCCGCAGATAAGTATTGCAGCCCAAAACTGCTATGATGAGGAAAAAGGTGCATTCACGGGTGAAATAAGTGCTTCAATGATTAAATCCACCGGAGCAAAATATGTTATTATCGGGCACTCCGAACGCAGACAATATTTCAACGAAAGTCACTCCATGCTGGCACGAAAAGTTGATCTGGCTTTGAAAAATGATTTAATCCCAATCTTTTGCTGTGGCGAAAAACTGGAAATCAGAGAGAAGAACGGCCATTTCGACCTGGTAAAACAACAATTAACTGAGTCGTTGTTTCATCTTTCACCGGAATTGTTTTCGAAGGTGGTCATAGCCTACGAGCCGGTTTGGGCAATTGGTACCGGTGTTACGGCAACTCCCGAACAAGCGCGCGAGATGCACAAAATCATAAGAGATCATTTGTCTGGTCATTATGGTGATGTAATTGCCAATAATACTACAATCCTTTACGGGGGTTCGGTGAATGCCAAAAATGCACATGAACTCTTTTCACAACCTGATGTGGACGGCGGTCTTGTTGGAGGTGCTTCGCTCAAAGCCGATGAATTTCTTGCGATCGTTCATTCGTTTTAATTCATTCTGCTTCATTTCAAAACATACAAATCCAAATTATCTGGAGTCTGTGGTTTACATTCATCTGAAAAAAAATCAATTATCATGGCGATAAAGAAACCAATATCTGCACTGATTTTCGATTGGGGAGACACCATTATGAAAGACTTTGACTGGCCCGGCCCGATGTATCAATGGGAAAAAGTTGATTGGATTCCCGGTGCTGAAGCCGCGCTGAAAATCTTATCACAACAATATACCTGTATTATAGCCACCAGTGCTGATCATTCAGGGACTACAGAAATGAAAGCCGCACTTCGTCGTGTTGATGCAGACAAATATTTCCATTATTTTTTTGCATCAATTGATCTTGGTTATAAAAAACCCGACCCACGCTTTTTTCTGGCTATTACCAGAGAACTCGGACTTGATCCTGCAAAGACTGTTATGATTGGAAACAATTACAGCAAAGACATTGTCGGAGCAAAAGAAGCTGGACTGCAAACTGTTTTTTATGACATTAGCCATTTACCGGGAAATAACCCTGCTGCCGATGTCATCTTGCATGATATGTATGATTTGATTAAGGTAATCCCGTCTTAAACCATGAAAAATCATTCAATCAGGTTGTTGCTATTAGCCTGGCTTTTACCTTATAGCCTCCTTCCACAGAAAAATTACCCGAAAAATTATCTTTCATCCCCTGTAGATTTTACCATACAACTCTCAGGCACTTTTGGTGAACTCCGTAATGAACATCTCCATTCGGGAATTGACATCCGGACGCAGGGAAGTGTGGGACATCACATCAGAGCTGCTGCTGACGGTTTTATATCACGCATAATGGTTTCTCCGGTCGGGTTTGGTAAAGCCATTTATATTGACCATCCAGATGGTTATACTACAGTTTATGGCCATTTGCAGAGTTTTGCCACGGAAATAGCCAGGTTCGTCAAAGAAGAACAGTACCGGCAAAAAACCTTCAGCATTAATCTGCTTCCGGCACAAAACCAGTTTTTGGTAAAAAAAGGTCAGATTATTGGTCAATCAGGAAATTCAGGCAGCTCAGGCGGACCTCATCTTCACTTTGAAGTGAGAAAAACAAACGGACAAATTCCACTCAATCCTCTAAATTTTGGCTTTCAGGTAAAGGATTTTACACGACCTCAAATCCAAAGACTGATCATTTATCCGTCCGGTATTCACAGTGCCGTGGGAAAAAGTAAAAAACCCGTTGAATTTGCATTGAGCGGATGGGGACCTTCCTACAAACTAAAAGATAAAGACACCATCAGCGTTTCAGGTGACGTATATTTCGGAATTGAAACCATAGACAAACAGAGCGATTCCAATAACAAAAACGGCGTTTATTCTGTCCGTTTATTCATCAATTCGGAAGAAGTCTTTGCTACCAGCATGGATGAATTTTCCTTTGATGAATCCCGCTATATGCAAAGTATGATAGATTACCCGTATTTCATCCATAATAAGCGCCGCGTGCAGCTCACAAGAATTCTACCTAACAATAGACTTAGCATATATAAAAATGTAAAAAACAAAGGTGTATTTAACTTTACCCCGGGAAGAATCTACCAGATACAATACAGAGTTGCTGATATTTTCAATAATGAATCAATACTTACCTTTCATTTGAAATGCATTGCCCCTGAACCTTTTCCGGCCACCATTAAGCAAGAGATACAGAATGACTTTCAGGTAATGAACTGGGAAAAAAACAATCGTTTTGTGCAGAACGATTTGATAGTCGAAATACCAGAGGGCGCGTTGTACGACAGTATCCATTTCAGGTTTGTCAAAAAAACGCAATCCGATCATACTTACTCTCCGGTTTACAATATCCATAATGAAACCACACCCTTGCAAAAAGCATGTCTTTTAAAAATAAAGCCTGGAGATTTTCCTGCAGACCTAAAAGAAAAATTGCTCATCGGCAGACTTGACCCGGTTACTAATGATTTTTCCGCATCAGGCGGAAGTTGGGAAGGGGATTCCCTCATTACATCAATCAGCAAATTTGGCTGTTATGCAATAGTAGCTGATACCATCAATCCTACAATCAAACCGGTAAATATTTATAACGGGAAAACTTTGACCTCGCAATACAGTATCAGGATCATTATCAAAGACGATTTTTCAGGAATAGCGTCTTATAATCCCACGATGAATGGACAATGGATACTTATGGAGTATGATCCAAAGAACAACCTTCTGGTTTATCAGATAGATGAAATTATGACAAGCGGAAAAAACACGTTCAACCTTGATGTAATTGACAACCAGGGGAATACTTCAACTTACAGCGCCACTCTTTTCAGATAATCCTGATTGATACAGGAATTAAAATCTTATTTTGACTTTACATGAATGCATGAATAGAAAAATACCGCAGAATGCATTTTTATTCCCATACCAGACTCTTATGAAACATAATCGTTCCGTTGAGTCAACGGATAAACAGCTCTGTCAGGCATGATTGGTTTTCTGCAGAAAAAACCAGTGAGGAGTATAACCAAGATACGGGCAATATTCTGATTCAATTTTTTTTCCGAAATACCTGTAACAACATCTGATAACGAAAAACCAATGTCCTTAGCTCTTGTTGCAGTAAATACCACTTCACCCATCAGCGCTATAGTCATCGGTTGCAGACAGATTGTAACAATTATCGGTTCCTTCTCAGAAACGCTGATTATTTTTTAATGATGCAGAAAACCAATCAGAATTAAAAATTAAAATTTACACCACCTCTGGCGAAAAAACCCATCGCAGGATAAATTTGTTGAGAATCAAACAGCAGGTAGCCTGCATTAGAATAGTCAGTGTTAAAAATATTGTCCAGATCAATGCTAAAGGATACAAAATCAAATGAGTAAAAGAGTTTTACTCCAAAAATATTGTAACTGTCTAACTTAGAAGTATTTTTATCATCAAGATAAATACCGGAAGCCCCATGGAGGGTCAGACCGGCTCCAAAACCACTTTCCGGTGCATAAGAAACCCCCAGTGTTTGAGAGAGTTTCGGGACTCCTTTGAGATAATTTCCGTCGTTTTCACCCGACGTGAATCTGACTTCACATCGTTGGAGGTTTATAAAACCTGTCCAGTTTCTGCCATAGTTAAAGTTTACTGATGCTTCAATCCCACTGTGTCTGCTGCTTTGAATGTTTCTGTACCTGTACTCAACCAGATCAAAATCAATTTCATCCTCAACATCTGTAAGGTATCCGGTAAAATTGAGCAGAACTGAAAAGCATGAATTAAGGCGAAAAAACTGGTAAATTCCAATTTCGAAATTATTGCTTTTTTGTGGTTTGAGTTCAGCATTTGAAAATGGATTACCTTTATTAATCATCATTTGATAAACAGGACCGGCAGGAAAAAATGTAGCGTAATTAATTGTTTTCATGTCCGTTAGCTGATCAATCGATGGCATCTTATAAGCTCTGCTGTAACTTGCAAAAATGTTACCTTTATAATTTTCATTGTCTCCAGTCAGAAGATTTAATCCCAATCTTGGGCTGAAAGCGTGGTAAGACTTTCCGAGCGATGTATCAGCTACCGGAAAATTACTTTTAAAGTAGTCGGAAATAAAATCGTACCTCATTGCACTTAAAAATTTCAAATCGGTAATAATTCTGATTTCGCCACAGAAATATGCTGATGACTTCATCCGAGAGCCATCGCCCGTAAAATTCAGAATTTGGTTTTTGGTAAAATGATTCTCGTAATCGAACTCAAATCCCTGAAAAACATCATTTGTTATGCTGTTAAGAAAACCCATATCTGCTTCAACTCCTCCGGTAAGTTTATAGCCAATAACACTGTCCGTATGCATTAATCTGACAGCCAGAAGACCCTGATCAGTTTCAAGCAAACGTCTTTTCGAATCGCCGTATGCACTGGTATCATAAACACCAATCTGGCTGAATGTAAAAGGATTAACAATCAAAGGGGGTTGGATCATAGTGGATAAAACATCATCGTCTTTATGTTGCCAGGTAAACGAAATACTTAGGTCGGTTTCATAATTGACCCGTTGTCTGAAATCTGCATTGACAATATACTTGTTGTAATTATTACCATCCTCACTGTAATAGGATACTGACTTTCTTCTGTTCAAAGCCATCAGTTTCTGATCCAAAGGTCCGGGAATATCTTTTTTAAGAACCTGATTATATGATCTGATGGAAAAATATGAGTTTCTTCCGGTGACCAATTTCATCTTTCCTCCAAATGTTAGGGAGTTCCACTTACTATGTTCTCTAAAACCGTTTGTTCCTTCATTATTGATAAAAAAATCAAAGGAAAGGTTTTTAAAGTTTTCAGCATGTCTGAATCCGAAGTTATAGGTATTGTAACATCCATAGCCAACATCAATATTAGTAATCTGTTTTTCAGGGATTTTGGTAATCATATTCAACACTCCCCCTATTGCGGCGTCTCCGTATAAAGCTGAAGCTCCGCCCCGAAGCAGTTCAACACCTGCAAGCTGACACAAAGGCACCAGATCCCAGCTGACTATTCCGCTTTCGAGGTCGTTCAGAGGGATTCCGTCAACCATAACAGTCATATACTCAGCCTCTCCCCCTCCAAAAAATCCTCTCACACTAACCTGAGGTTCCAACCC
>RZYY01000467.1 GCA_009930115.1 Sphingobacteriia bacterium
TCAGCTTGTGCATAGGCAGGCATGGATTTGTTTATTCGTTTTACGGCATTTTGTAAACGCTCAACTAACAAAACCTGCTCGTAGGTCTCCCTTTCGGGTAATTCACCATCGGGGGCAATATTTGGAGCATAAATGTATTCGTAACCGAGTTTGTCTAATAATTCGATGGCGAATTCTTCAATGTTATGTTCGGTTATGCGGGTCATTCTTCGGTAATTTTATTGGTTGGATTAAATGAATCCTCTTTCCATTTCGTAGGATTATAGATGATATATTCCGAAATGGTATGATAGGATTGTTCGTTGCGGATAATATGGTCGTGAAAACGCGATTGCCAGGCAAAACCGAATCCCAATCGATGTGCGTGTTTGGATACCGCCGATTTATATGAACCGATAATGGATGACAATGTGTTTTTGCCCTGGTTTTGAAATCGTTTTTGCCCAATGGTTTGTTGTTCCAGAGACAACGCATGCGTTGTCTCTACGCCATCATCATTGCCGTTATCATCGTCATTGTGGTTACCATTGCCATTCAATATCAATATCCCGTGCACATGATTGGGCATTACCACAAATTCGCCCAATTCAATATTTTTCGCATGGTTTTTAATTTCGCACCATAAAATATCTGCGATAATACCTATACCCGACAAATTCATTTTTCCATTTACCACCTCACCAAAATAACATTCCCTGCCCTGCGTGCAAATGGTTACAAAATAGGCCGCATGTTGCCCGTAATCCCAATTTTGCAATCGGGTGGATGGTATGCGGTATTTATTTTGAAATTTGTCTGTCATATTATTGTTTTTACTGTTGAGACAACGCATGCGTTGTCTTTACGTCAGGTCAACCCTTACCTCCCCACTCATCAGCTTTGGCAACAAGGTATCGCGCAAAGCGGTGAGGGTGCGGATTTGGGTATGGTTTGATTTCGTTTTTTCATAAAGTGGTGCCACAGCACCTTCAAATTTCTCAAAGACTTCTTTAGGAGGAATATCTAATGGCATATTATTTAAAATTTCTGTTGTCATACTTGGAACAGCAGAACCAACATTCATTGATGCCAAATCTTGTTCTTTCAGGAAATGATAGATAAATTTTGCAACATTTGGAATTTTCATTTCTGTGTAAAACATGGTATCTACAGTCCAAAATGG
>RZYY01000468.1 GCA_009930115.1 Sphingobacteriia bacterium
ATTGAAAACAATGGCGTTTGATTTTTTTGGATTCATTACTATGCCATACGCCTTTTCGGGATTGTTTGACTGAGTCATTATCCGATAACCGAAAGCAACCTGTCCACGATCGGATGCTGCAGCTGAAATCTGATAAAAGTTGTGTTTTTTCCCTGGTATAACATAATCTGTGATGGGCTTGAAATAAATTTCTGATCCGTCGGCATCGAGTAAATCATCTATAACTGGCTTTAAATCTTTGTTTTCACTGATCATTGATATGAGAAGACTTACAAGTTTATCACTTACAATAAAGTCGTTTTTTCTACTGATACGTGCCAGATCACTATTTTGAGGATCAAGCATTTCGCTTACAATGTTTGTATTGTAGTTGTTTTTCTGGATGATATCCCTAACAAGCAGTAATGATACCAGTGTGTTTGCATCTGCTTGTTGTATGCTTAGATCTGGTTCTGATAAAATCATCACATAATCAGTATTCATCAGATTCAGATTTTCGAGAAATTTTCGTGAGGTGATGTCACCGTTATGGATGTTGATTTTCAGATGTTCTGTTTTCAATTCTTCCGCTTTGCTTTTGTAGTTTTTCTGAACATAAATATTCAGGGTCGATCCTTCAGGAAAATAATTGGCAAGTTCATGAATAATCATTTTCATGCGGGGACTGTATCCCAGAATAGTTGTATGAACCGGTTTGTGGGTTTTTTCTGCAACAATTGTTGCCTTTTCTTCTCTTACCGCCTTTTCCGGATGACCGTTAACTGCAATTGTATCGTCATCTTCCGAAATGGCAATAATCTTGTCTTCGGCTGCCAGTATATAGTTCATCGGAGGATTCAGTTTTGTTTCTCCGCTTTTTTTCTGAACTCCTATAATCGTGCTGTCTTCAAACATTAATTGTATGTCGCGAAATTGTTTTCCGTTCAGATTTGGAATATGTGAAAAATAAATTTCGTCACCATCAAATCGCAGCAAATCTTCTATGACAACACTGAGCCCGGGTAGATGAGCAACCTGAACTGTCAGTCGGGCCATCACTTCTGATAATTGCAGAACGCTGATCTCATCCCGACCTATCAGATCAAGAACTTCGAGTGTTTTTTCATCACGGATTTCGGCAACAATGTTGAATTTTTCTTTTTTCCTTCCTGGGTTATTGAT
>RZYY01000469.1 GCA_009930115.1 Sphingobacteriia bacterium
ATGTTCAGATGCGCCGACCATGTTGTTTTTTTGTATTCGGACCGAAAAACAAATTCGTAAAAATTCGCACCAAAAGGATGCGCCATCGGCTGATTCATATGCGTGTTGCTCAGCATCGGATCGCGGTGACTGCCAATGTATGGACGCGCATAATTGAATTCGGAAAGACAATTAAAACCTTTCATTCCAAAAACATCCATCGATTTTACACCCACCTGAAAGGCCTGTTTATTGACCCACGCCCCATATTGTATTGCGGCATCATCAGGTTTCAAAAGATGTTTAAGCCAGTTTTTGATTTCGGAAATAAAAAATTCATCCAGTACAAACTGTCCATATACTTTTGTTTTCGAAAATAAATTCCATGAAATATTTCCACCTAACACATTGTTGTCGGGCGAGCCCAATGCAAATTCGGCCGGGCGGAAAAACATGACAGGATTCAGATACAACCATTCGAAACCCCGCTGTCTGACACTATCTTCAGACTTCCAGATAACCGATTCGAAAACAGAAAAATTTAGTTTTTTTGTAATCATCCAGCTCAGATAATGCGTGGCGGCGAATTTTGTTTCATTGCTTCCATTGCTCAATTCCTGTCGCCAACGCGAAATCTGATGCATATATTTTATCTGATTCAGATTGGCAACAATTCTAGCAAAAGGATATTCAGCGGTTTGATCGGAGAGCATCATCGAGCGGTAACCATCGCCCAGAAACGCCTTCCCATTACCGCCTTCAAGCGAAAAAAATCTGCTCAGTTCATATTTCATATACAAAGGAACCGACAACACTCCGCTTGCATTTCCTGATGAAATCAATGATTTTCCCTTATACGGAAATACATTCATGCTGTCAAATTTTTCACCAACGAAACCAGGATAATCTGCGAAATCGCTTTGCGGCAACATGACTGCTGAAAATTTATTTTTCAAAAAAGTCATTTTGAATCCTGCGCCAGACACATGTGCAAGGTCACTACCAAGCATGATTTCCGTTGAAGCATTTGGCTCAATGCAAAATATTTTCTCAGTGTCAGAACTTTGATTATTGACCAATTGAAAATTGTTTAACGATGAGTGTGCAATTCCAATGCTGTCTTTGAATGGCCGGTGCATTGCACTTACATTCATCTCCATTGCAACAACCGAAGGAGAAC
>RZYY01000470.1 GCA_009930115.1 Sphingobacteriia bacterium
CTTTACGCAGTTCACGGAGCAGTCCGTCAGTTGTACCGTTTATCTGCTTGCAGGAAATACGCAGAACTCGCATCCGGTTGAGCCGATGTATTACAGGAAGTTCCCATTCCAGGTTTTGGCCGTTTGTAACTTGGTTAATAGGAATCCATTTGTGCCTTGATTTGTTCCAGATTTGAATGTCATCTGTTTTTTCAATTCCTTGCCTTTGTTCATATGGAGGCCGGAGAATGATCGGAAGCAGGTCATCTCCCTGGCGGTACATACCATAACTTATTCCTGAAAAATTCATTGCAAGTGCTTCAGATACTGAACGTCTTGTTATCCCAGCTTCACGGGCACGGGCCTGTGCAAAATTTAAAGTTTGAACCTTAACAGGTTTTCCCCAGTCAGTACGGATGCTTCTGGTATTTTTATTGTTTTCCATCACAGATTTAATTTTTTTTGCATGGTCCATAAGAATTTTATCATCAGGGCCACTGAGACGTGCAACAACAGCACCTCCGCCAGGGCCGAGTTTAAAGGCATCTACGCTTGTAATTGCACTTTGATGGTGTTTTTCAAGATAAGAATTAAGATGGGTTTTTAAAGCCGGTATTTTTTTATGGTCATTTAAACTTACAAGCAGCTGGCCATAAGCACTGCTTGGCATTTCAGGTTCGTAAGTAAGCAGAAATCTTAAAGGTCCGCGGCCAGCAAAACCAGCCACATTTTTTACTCCATCAAGTGTTTTGATATAGTCTGAAATTGCTGTGAGCTCTTTGTCTGTTTTTTTTATATGAGTTCCTTCGGGCATCCATACATCAACTGTAATCTGCGGACGGTTCATGTCAGGCATGAAATCCTGCTTGACAAAGCTGAATCCCCATAAGGCACTAATCAGCAATATGATAACAGCTGAAAGTGTAAACCATCGGTTGTTTATGCATAATCCAATAAATTTTCTGTAAACCTGGAAAATTTTTTTGTCGTAAGGTTCTTTTTTTTCCACAAGACTTTTGTCAGGGAGAATAGCTTCGCACAGATAAGGTGTAATTGTAATTGAAAAAATCCAGCTGAGTCCAAGTGAAATGCAGATAACCTGGAAAAGACTTTTAAGCCATTCTCCTGTCATGTCTTTAGAAAGCGTAATAGCTGCAAATGCTAGAATTGCAATCACCG
>RZYY01000471.1 GCA_009930115.1 Sphingobacteriia bacterium
GGTAACAGGTCGGCCAAACGCGACGGGTTAACAAAATCGACAGGCACCAGCGGAATAAACGGGCTAACGAGAGCATCGACTCCGG
Organism: Sphingobacteriia bacterium; assembly: GCA_009930115.1. Lineage (GTDB taxonomy): Bacteria > Bacteroidota > Bacteroidia > Bacteroidales > 4484-276 > RZYY01. Next base: position 86 of record RZYY01000471.1, read on the forward strand.
AAAAACAACGGGCAAAAGCCTCCCTAAAAGGGCGCTCAGTAAACCCACGCAGGGGAGCCATAACAATCCGGTTGTTTTTCATCCGGGCAAAAATAGGCAAATCAATGCATTCGGCTACAAGCACCGATCCATTAAATCGCTAAATTCAGTTTAAAGGGCATCAAGTACCGTCTGCATAATTAGGAATACCTCATGGGTAAGCAGAGATAAGCTTTCATTTCCGGTAATAGTTGCAAACAAATCAGGGTTCAAAAACGAAACTTCGACTGAATTGATTTCGTTTTCCTGAAGAACAAGAGTACAAGGCAGCAAAGCGCCCATATACGGTTCGATTTCAAGGGCTTTAAAAGCAAATTGGGGATTACATACACCGAGTACCAGATAAGGCCGATAGGTAATATTCAGTTTACTGTTAATTTTTTCACTGATATCAAGTGTTGTAACAATACCAAAACCATGCGCTGCTAACAAAGCTTGTATTTTCTCTTTTACCAAAGCCATCGATGTCGAATGGATTGTTTTTGTTAAGTGATAGTTCATCGTAGTAAAGTTATAAGATGAGAGGCAATAATGCCAAAACATAATAAAAACAACAGAACAGAAAAATGGTTTATCTGGAATCGTTGTTAAAAGTTTAGCGACGGACAGAAAAAAAAGAGAATAGTAAAGACCAGGATCATTAACAACCGGTTCGGGATAAATTCGACATGGGAAGAAGGGCAGAATTATATAAAACGGAAATTATGACTTACCGATCAACAAAAAAAGAGGGTATCCCCTCTTTTGACTTAATTTTTATTTATCCGTTTTTCATAGGCTTCTCTTTTCTTTCTGAAACCCTCGCGTTTTTTAAATAATCCAGCGGCAAACTCGATCATGGAATCTTTTCCTTGTGCCCTATCCGTTGGATCGGGATCCACGGTATAATCAGGTATTACACCAAACCCGCTATCGAAGGAAGATGGGCGCAGATAGTAGCGGTGCGGCGCCGTGCATTCAATGCCGGTATTTGGAAGCGAAAAATGGTAGAGTTCCCTGAACCGGCTGGCCCGTGAACCCGTTTCCTTGCC
>RZYY01000472.1 GCA_009930115.1 Sphingobacteriia bacterium
CATTTTAACCGGGATCATACCCGATGACGCTGTTCAATTGAATTTATACGACAATACGGACAGGATGAAACACTCCCGCCTGATGAAAGTGATGGACCAAGTAAATGAACGTATAGGTCACGGAACGTTGGCTGTGGCTACAGAATCCCGGGAAGGGATAAAAATGAACCGGCAGCGGCTTTCTCCGCAATATACTACAAAATGGACCGATATCCCAGTTGTAAAATCATCCCGGTAATTACATAGTTCCGTGTTTTTTTTAACTTTACAAGGTAATACTTATAATATTCGCTATGAGGTGGTTATTAGCTGGTCTGCTGCTCCTCTCTCTTTCAGGCTGTTCAAACGAAATAAAAGAAGAATTGCTCTACGGGACCTGGGTCATGGAAAGTATTGACGGACAAAATATCCATACAAATGATTTTTTTGTCATCAGGTTCAATCCGGACGGAACGGAAATGCATGCATCTCCTTTATACGAGGATTCGGTGAATGTACGTTGGTTTCACAGTGAAGATTATACGTACAGATTTCTTTCTGAAACAAAAAGATCCATCAGGATTTCCGGGACATCCCCGTTAGGCATTCCAGTAGATTTGAACCTGAATATTTTGAAGCTTACGCGGGATAAACTGGTGTATTTTTATGCCGAGCCGTATTTTGCCGGAGTTTATATCTCTGATCACAGGCCAATCACTTTGCGTAAGCCCAAAGAAGATTATTCACAGGCAATTCTTGGAACCTGGGAATATGAAATGGAAGGGAAGAAGTTTCGCATGGAGTTCCTGGATGGGAAACAGTACAATTTTCATGTTTTTGATGGTCAGTCATGGAACATCACTCCCGATTCCCCGCACCGTTATTATTTGTATAAAGACTTCCTGGTTGGTCATGCCGTTAAAGAATGGAACGGGATAAAGAGAAATCATAATCACCATCATGATAACTGGCATATTAAGATCAAAGGGGAAAAAATGTACATGACAGCATTCCGGGGTCTGGACAATGTTCAACTCAAGATCATTGCCCAAAAAATTAACTAATTTTTTTATTAAACTATATAAAATAGTTGCGTAACTAAAAAATATAGTTATATTTGTGGTGAGAAGCATTTTTAATTATGAAACTCACTGCAAAAGAAGAAGAGGT
>RZYY01000473.1 GCA_009930115.1 Sphingobacteriia bacterium
TCAATTGTGGTTTCCTGCCTTTTTCTGTTAATTTTTCAACAATTACCCGAAATGAACGGTCTGAATTCAAACATCAAAAAAAACACTGAATCATGAAAAAACTTGTGTATCTGATGCTACTCACTGCGGTTGTACTTCTCCCTGCTGTAACCCGGGCACAGGAAAAAACTGCCGAAGGTGAAAATATTAAAACAGGCTGGAACTTTGGTGGTTTACCTGTAGTAGCGTACGACTCAGACATCGGATTTAAGTATGGTGCACTGATCAATGCCTTCAATTATGGCGATGGTTCACGATATCCCGACTATAACTATGCCATTAAAGCTGAATGGTCGCGGACCACCAAAGGCAGTGGGATCAACCAACTCTTTTTCGATGCCAAAAATTTACTGCCCAATAACATACGACTCACAGCCGACTTCAGTTACCTGACCGAACAAGCGCTTGATTTTTACGGGTTTAATGGATATGCATCCATTTTCAACCCCCGGTGGGAGGATGATGCCGACAACAACGAGGCCTATGTTAGCCGTATGTTCTACCGGCATGAGCGAAAATTACTCCGTTTTACGGCTGATTTTTCCCAGCCCATCCATTCGACCCACTGGAAATGGCTTGCCGGAATGGGAATATATAAACATACCATCCAACCCGTGAATATCGAACTGCTCAACGAAGGAAAAGATTCGGCCGACCGGTTGCCGGATGTGGCCGGCCTGTACGAAAAATATGTCACCTGGGGCCTGATTAGTGAAGAAGAAAAAGAAGGTGGGCTGACCAATTTTATCAAATTGGGGATTATTTATGACAGTCGTGATATTGAAGCCAATGCCAATCAGGGAATGTGGAGTGAAGCCGTCCTGGTCACTGCGCCATCATTTTTAGGCAATGGAAATTTTGGCTACACGCGGCTGGCGCTTTCCCACCGACAGTACTTTACCCTGATTCCGCAGCGCCTGACGTTTGCGGGCCGGGTAACCTATCAGGGAACACTGTTCGGAAAACCGCCATTCTTTATGCAACCCTACATGATCAGCAGTTTTAGCTCTGCGACCACTTCCGACGGACTCGGGGGAGCCAAAACCCTGCGCGGGGTACTGCGTAACCGCGTAGTAGGCGATCATATTGCCTATGCTAACCTGGAATTC
>RZYY01000166.1 GCA_009930115.1 Sphingobacteriia bacterium
GGATTAAACGGCGCAAATGTAATTGAAGGAAACTTATGTGATATAAAATTTTTATTCAAATCAGGTAGCACACCCGTAACCTTCAACCCTTGGTGCGAAGTCGTTACTACCGACCTGGAGGAAATTATCGTTGATTACTCAAATGGCTTCATAATACCTATCATTAATATCGTTCAGCAACCTCAAAGCATCACTGTACTGCAGGGAAACGCTGCTGATATTTATATAGAAGCTGTTGGAGTTAATGCCTATCAATGGCAAATGAGTAACGACCAAGGCAACACCTTCTCAAACATCGATTCATCTGAACTTTTTAGTGGAGTTTACAGCAACCAGCTTACAATCAATACTTCAGAATTAATTCTTAATGGTATGTGTTTCAGATGCATGCTTTCGGGAAATAACTGTCAGGTATTTTCTGATATCGCTTTACTGGAAATTATCCCGGAGCAGCTTCAACAAACTATGACATTAAATGCCGGATGGAATGGATTCTCTTTTAAGATCGATCCAGGATTTGATAGTATACAAGACTTTTTAGATGTAATTCAATCCGAAGTAATTTTTCTTACCGACAGCACTTCTTTTTATTATCCGGCAGGTAATCTGAATTCCTTTCAGAGCATTGATCCAAAAAAAGCTTTTCTGGTTAAAATTGCTGAGAGTGCAGGTGCTGAAATCCCAGGTACGCTTCACGAAAACACAGAGATATTCGTACCGCAGGGCTGGAGTATGATTCCTGTTTTATCATTGGAAGATCATTTTATTGAAGATGTATTTAAAGATTTTGCTGATGACCTGGTGATTATCAAGGAGGTCGCTGGTACTGAAGTTTACTGGCCACAATTTGATGTTAATACTATTCAGTATCTAAAACCGGGCAAGGCATACTTTATAAAAACAAATAATGGATTTAATCTTTATTTACCCTGAGTTTACCCTCCTCAATAACTGTTTATTGAACAGGATTTGGTGAAAAAGCAATACCTATACATTGAATCAGCGTAGGGAAAAATAAAATCAAATCATGGATTTATTAAGTATGATTTATCATTTTTCATTCCGGCAATTTTTGGTATTTTTGGAACGGTTTTTATGTTTATTTGAAAAAATTCAACATGAAGAAAATACTGTCATTCACTCTTCTTTTGCTGAGCTGCTTTAAGCTTATATCGCAAAATGATTATTACACAGAGAATTACCTGCGTAATCAGGATTTTGTTTACAACGAAAACATCAAAACAGTAATGTTGTACAAGTTGGGATTCGAAATGTCTGCACCTATTGTAGCTCTTCATTCGGATGAAAAACTTGTATTGACATTTGATGATTTATCAGCCGACTATGTGAAATACGAATACACCATCATTCATTGCGACGCCGACTGGAATGTTTCTGATCTCATGCCCGGTGACTACCTTGAATCGTTTACCGACGATTACATTGACGATTTTGCTTATTCGGTCAACACCATGCAATCTTATGTAAACTACCGTAAGATAATCCCAAATGATGTAATCAGTTTTAAACTCTCCGGAAATTATCTTTTAAAAGTTTACACGGAAAACAACCCGGATCAGGTAATTCTGACGCGTAGGTTTTTTGTAGTTGAAGACAAAGCAACAGTAGACGGCGAGGTACGCATGTCGTCAAATGTAAATGAGCGCAACTGGCGTCAGGAAGTCAATTGTATGGTGAACACAACTGGTTTGACGATCATTGATCCCTATCAGGAAATTAAACTAACCATCAGGCAAAATGGCCGGTGGGACAATAGTATTACCGGGATAAAACCTTATCAGATAAGAAACAATGAATTATATTTCAATGAGATAGGATCAAACGTATTTGATGGAGGTAACGGATTCAGGTATTTCGACATAAAAACACTTCGTTCCAATACTATGAGAGTCAATGCGGTTGAATATGACCCTGTCAAGGGTTATCAGGTTTACCTTCATGATGACGAGATCAAAAAGAAACACGTTTATGTGGACATTCAGGAAAACATCAACGGCCGTTATCTCATCAAGACTGAGGATATGCCTGATGCTCACATACAATCGGAATATGCCACAGTTAATTTTTTCCTAAGTTATCCCACACCCCTCATTGAGGGAAAACTTTATGTGACAGGCGGTTTGACAAACTGGCAACTGCTTCGTGAGGCTGAAATGAAATACAATCCTGCACGAAAAGGTTTCGAGGCTAATTTATTACTTAAGCAGGGCTTTTACAATTACCAGTATGTGCTCCTGCCAAACAATAAAAAAGTAGCTGATCTATGGTTTGCTGAAGGTAATTTTTATGAAACCAACAACGAATACACGATATATGTTTATTACCGACCGCAAGGCAGCCGTTACGATCAGCTGGTAAATGTAACCATGATCTTAGCCCATTAATAATCAACCTGATTCATCGGTATTTTTGAGATAAAAAAGTACTACTTTCATTCACAAGTCAAAAAGGCTTTTACCGGATTTCCATCTGTTTCTCCGTCAGTGGAAATATCAAGGAGATACAATCATGTTAACAAAATTTCGTCGGGTTTAAACTCATTGCGTTCAATTGTTGCTGATAGCAGGAAAAAAAATAAATAGATGACCTTTTTAGAGAAAAAAACCGGATAAAAGTCAGTGAATAACTTTTATCCGGTTCACATTGATGCACTGGATTATTATTTTTCGACAATCACATCAATTTTCATTTTATCTCCTTTAGTGTAAATATCCACAACTTTAAAATAGCCAAGTTTCTGACCGGCTGTGCGAAACATTACTACATTACCTACTTCAAGCAGGTTGGCTTTTGAAGCAGCATTTTCTTCATCAAATTCTGGGAACTCGTGCATTTCGCCGATGGCGTCAAATTCTTCTGCTGTCATGGCTGTCATCACAAAACGAGTCGGATTTTTTGTTGTCCAGGTATTAAGCTGAAAATCTCCAATGGTATTGGCATCTTCGTCATCAGGTGCAGCGATGGTATTCAAATTGTCAACTCCTTTGAAAAAGAGAAAATCAACCTTAGCCTGCTCCTGAAATGCTTCAGGTACTGTGTAAACCGTGTCGTCAACAGAATTGTAGAAACTCCCGATCGGATCGTTGTAGGAACCAAATTCAACATTCAGTGATTTTTTAACTTCTACACCTGGCACTACCGGTTCTTTTACAATAACATCAAGTTCAACCTCATCGGTCATACCACCCTGAGCGGTTACGATAAAGGTCATTTTGAAGGTTCCCACTCCTAAAAATTCGATCATGTAATCAGCATTAAAAGTTGCGGTATTCAAGGCAGTATCAACAATCGTCAACTCGTTGTAGAGAATCTGGAACTTGGCAAGATAATTATCGTGTGTTACGCTCTTTTCAGCGGTCACACCAAATTTCAACGTAGTTCCTTCTTCTACTTCAAAATCAGCGCTTGTGTAACCTTCACCAGTTTTCAGGGTCAATGAAGGCCCCAAATCCACAATGTCATCATCGTCGTCGCTGCAGCCCGTGAAAGCAAGGCCTGCAAACAACAACATTGCTAAAGCAAAAAATTTATACTTTTTCATGTTAAAAAAATTTTGGTTTAAATTAATTGATAAATTTACTATAGGTTTCGAACGAACTCACAATTTTTTTAGTTTACACCATAATAGAAAGAAACATTTCTAAATTTAGGAAGAAATCAATCCAAAAATCTTACCAAAAGATGAAAACCGGATTTTTAAAAGATTAAATGATGTAAAATAAAATCAGTAAATAAAGAACATGAAAAAGGGTAAGCTACCTGTATCGCACCGCTACAACCGCCTACCCTTGCTGTCTTCCGACCCTGGGGGAATTCAGCAGGAGCTGGTCGTACAGGACTTACCCGGCTGCAAAAATACAAATAAATCACCAGTTGCAAAGATTTTCCCCTTTTTTTATGTCTGATTCCCTTTTTCCTGTGTACTTTTGCTCACATTAACTTTAAACACACTATTATGGAAGGAACAAAATCAAATGCACAAGTTGCTCTCATCAACGGGCTTCTTCTCGGAGTTGCTCTGGTTCTTTTTTCTTTGCTGATGTATGTTATTGGCATCGCACACGACAGTAAACTACAGTACATCAGCTATTTAATAATAATAATTGGGTTGGTTCTCAGCATAAAGCAATGGAGGGATAAATATAATAACGGATTTCTTACTTATGGCCAGGCTTTTTCAAATGGCTTCTTTACCATACTTTTTGCTTCAATTATCACAGCTATCTGGATGATTATCTTTTTTGGACTGATTGCTCCGGGTGAAGTAGAAAATATGCTTAGGGCAGCAGAAGATAAAATGTATGAAACCCAGCCTAATATGACCGAAGAACAGGTTGAAATGGCACTGAAATGGTCAAAAATGTTCATGACACCTGTCATGATGGGTATTTGGGGTTTTATTGGGAATCTCATTATCGGAACCATTCTCTCTGCTTTAGTTTCGATCTTCATGAAAAAAGAAAAACCAGTATTTGCAGAATAAATTAGCACAATGGATATTTCTCTGGTCATACCACTTTACAATGAAGAAGAATCTTTGCCTGAACTTGCTGCATGGATTGATCGCGTAGCTCGGAAGGAAGATTTGAGTTATGAAATTATTTTTATTGATGACGGAAGTGGAGACCACTCCTGGAAGGTCATTGAAACACTCAGTCAGCAAAATAAAGCAATAAAAGGGATTAAATTCAGAAGGAATTATGGTAAATCTGCCGCACTCAACCGTGGATTTCTGAAAGCAGCCGGTGAAGTGGTCATTACCATGGATGCCGATCTTCAGGACAGCCCTGACGAAATACCCGAGCTTTACCGCCTGATCAAATTTGATGGTTTTGACCTTGTTTCCGGCTGGAAAAAAAAACGCCATGATCCCATCGGGAAACGCTGGCCTTCCAGATTTTTCAACTGGACTGTCAGGAAAATATCCAAACTGCATCTGCACGATTTCAACTGCGGCCTGAAAGCATACAGGAATGAGGTGATTAAAACCATTGAACTTTATGGAGAAATGCACCGGTACATTCCCGTCATTGCCAAATGGGCCGGCTTTGGTAAAATAACAGAGAAAGTAGTGAACCATAGCCCTCGCAAATACGGCCACTCCAAATTTGGAGCCGAACGCATGATAAAAGGTTTCCTGGATCTTATCACGCTTACTTTCGTAAGTAAGTTTGGTAAACGTCCCATGCACTTTTTCGGGGTAGTTGGTATCCTGATGTTTCTGATCGGTTTTATTATTGATGGCTACCTTGTCTGGGCAAAGTTTTTCTGGCAGGGTTACCGGATGACCGAGCGCCCGTTGTTCTACTTTGGTTTGCTTGCAATGGTGATGGGGATGCAAATGTTCTCAGCAGGATTTGTTGCCGAAATTGTCTCCCGCAATTCAAGCCGTCGCAACGAGTACCATATTGAAAAAACCCTGGGATTGGACAAAACTCCTGAAGATGTTTGACCAACCACAGAAAAAAAATGTGATCATTCTTGGTACAGCTCACCCGCTCAGAGGTGGTCTGGCTGCCTATAATGAGCGACTTGCAAAAGCCTTGATTGAAAGCGGATATCAGGTAAAAATCATTACCTTTTCACTGCAATATCCTGGTTTTCTTTTTCCAGGTAAAACTCAATATTCTGCTGAACCCGCACCTGAAAAAATTGACATCAGA
>RZYY01000474.1 GCA_009930115.1 Sphingobacteriia bacterium
AACCGGACAAGTAATTCATACAGGCATCGAATCGAATAAAACCGTTTATTATAAAACATGGTCATACGACGAATATCTTATTTACAGTGCAACAGGAAATGTTGATGATCTTTTTTCGCAACGCAGCATTCCATTTTCAACAAATTTTGATGGGGGTCCTGAATTGCCTGATGGTTTTTCAGGAGGTTGGGAAAATCTGATTAACCACGGTTTAACCGATCAGGGCGTTTCGGCAGAACTAACACCTGCTATCACCGTAAAACATCTTTATTCACCTCATTTTTGTGGTTTGACAAGCAACTCCATACTGACTTTCGATTATCGGATTGTAAATATTTCCGGTTATCCGAATACCGCAACACCAGCTTCGGAAATTGATTCAATAAACATAAAAATCAATGATCCAATCAGCGGGGATAATGTATTAATACATTCAATCAATCCTGCAAATCATATAGCATCGTCCGATTTTGTGAGTGTCGAAATCCCCATCGGGGCGTTTACAGGTGGAATGACCTATTTGTATTTTTCGGCCTACAGCGGCACCGGCTCTTACTTTGTTGACATTGACAACTTTGCCATCACCGATCCGTCTGCCATTGATGATAATGAACAGGAAATGCTCAATATTTATCCCAACCCAGCCAGCAACAATCTGAACGTTGTTTTGACCGAAGCAGGGCCGGTAAACATTTATGACATTACAGGCCGCATCATCATTCAGGTTGAAAGCAACGGCAATGAGACTCTCAGTATAGACATTTCCGGATTAAACTCCGGCTTTTACCTCATCGAAAGCGGCTGCGGAAAAGTTGCTCGATTTTTCAAAAACTGATTCATCAAATAACAGTAGTTTTTTCATTTTGATTGATTGTATGCAGGAGCGTCAGAAATGGCGTTTCTGCTTTTTATTTCACACAAAGACCGATACGGCACAAAAGAACCAATTGTTTGAATATTAAATCATCCTCTTCGCATTAATCGACTGATAATAAACATAAATCCAACCTTTGCGATTCCAATAATAATTGTAACTTTGCACTCCTGATTTGCGGATGTGGCGTAATTGGTAGCCGCGCCAGACTTAGGATCTGGTGCCGTAAGGCGTGGGGGTTCGAGTCCCTTCATCCGCACAAAATTATTT
>RZYY01000475.1 GCA_009930115.1 Sphingobacteriia bacterium
GATGGTGATGATGATTCCGGCTTAGGGGCTGTTTCTGGAACGTCATTTACATTTGATGGTTTCGGAGATCCTCGCGGCTCTGGGGATGGTTATAGCCAGTTTGGCAACGGTTCAGACGAATCGTTGAAAACTGATTGGATTACTAATCATCTTGTTTCCCCGGGGCGTGTTCCTCCGGTTGTCACAATCAATTATTATGATGGTTGTTCACCCATTATAATAGATTTTGGTGATGGGCCGTGTGTTTCGATTATTGCGACATTGCGCGATATTATTGCCGGGCTTCTCTATATCGGTGCAATTATCATTTTCATAAAAATCATTCGGAGCTTGGAATTCTGATGACAACAATAGGTGATTTGCTCTCGAAAGTATGGGATTTGCTGGTTACCGGATTCAAGGGTATCTGCGATGCTTTTATTGCGTTTGGCGATTGGCTTGTAGATTCCGCAATGAATCTTGTGATTGATTTTGCTGTATGGGTGAAAGAAGACGTTTTTATGGTTGTTTTTGCTTCCATACGTGCGAATCCATTTGGCAATTTCGTTATTATGCAGTCAGAATATTTATCTTGGGCAAATTACTTTTTGCCGGTTTCGGAATTCTTCGGCCTGTTGTATATCCTTCTTTCTGTGTGGTTGTCGGTTTTCCTTTTGAAAATCACGTTGAAATTGATTCCGACTGTTTATTGAGGTATTATGCTTTATTGTATTACAGGCAAACAGCGTGCAGGGAAGAGTTATTTTTGCGTGACGATTGTTCAAGATTATTTAAGGTCTTGTAATCGTCCGATTTATACGAATCTTCCCTTGCATCCTGATATTTTATGCAAACTTCTTTTTCGCAGTCCTGCAAAATATGCGCTTGCATTGCGCCGGATTCACCTGTTTCGGAAATTTCGCAGTTTCGGGGAAGCACGGGAGTTTTACCGAAAAAATCCCGATTGGTGTAAACTTCATCAGGTGATTCCTGACGATGGAATAAAAGATTTTTGGAAGCATACTGAACCGAACAGCGTGATTATTCTGGATGAGCTTTACCAGTATTTTAGTTCTTCCGATTACCGGGACAAAACGGAGGATATAGCAACTCGGCGGCGTGAGTTGCTGGCGTACACTCGGCAACATGGACACTATAAGGA
>RZYY01000476.1 GCA_009930115.1 Sphingobacteriia bacterium
CTATGCGGATATTTGAGCGTTACAGCATCCCCTATACCTATTCCGTGGTAACGAACAAAATTTTAAACAGGGCAAAGACGGGGATGTGCCCAATGGAGCAGGCTGTCGAAAAAATTAACACCCCCAAAACCGCCTTAATTGCCATCATTGCACAGTTGCAAGCGCTTGAAAACAAAAAATGATTTCTAGGAAGCAATACCCCCCCTAGTCACCTTTTCAATCAATAGAACATCCCACAAAATGATTGCTTCATTTTTTAGGATAATTTTACTTACAGATGAAATAACAACAGGAACACTCTTGACAAAAAAAATCGAGAATGTATCATAAAAAGCAAGGGGATTTTTTTCTTTGGAGGAACCAATTTTGAAAAGCAAAAAAATTGTCATTGTTGTATTGGTCATTGCGCTCATCTTCATCGCCTGTTTGGCAGTGACGGGCTGCAACAGTTGGAGCAAAACCAAAATTGCGATTATTACGGATATTCGTGGTGGCTTTCAACAATAGATAATCACGCATTTTTCTATGCCCGTGGAATTCTCGGGCAATACATCATTGTTGTTCCTGAATACAATCTTGTAATAGTTCGGCTGGGTCGTATAAGGCCAGATCATGGCGATATTCAGGCAGCCGATTACATAGTTTCAAACATTTTAAAAACGCTGAAAACAAATGAATAGAATTGAAATAAAATCCGTTAATGTTTCGGATAAAAAAGGCATTGTAAAAGTTCCGGTAGAAGCCATTGAATTGTGCGAGACCGGCATCATAGGCGACGCTCATGCAGGGGCGTGGCATCGGATGGTGAGTATGCTGGCCATCGAAAGTGTGGAGAAATTTGAGCATAAGGCAAAACGGAAAATTGCTTTCGGCGAATTTGCCGAGAACATTACCACGCAAGGATTGTTGCTGTACGAAACGCATCCGCTTGATCGCTTCGAAGGCAACGGCATTGAGCTCGAAGTAACACAAATCGGCAAGGAATGCCATGGTGACAGTTGTGCCATTTTCCGCGAAGTAGGGAATTGTGTCATGCCGAAGGAAGGCATTTTTGTGCGTGTGCTGAAAGGAGGCAAGATGAAACCCGGCGACACCATGGAATATAAACCCAAAGTGCATAAAATTCATGTCATTAC
>RZYY01000039.1 GCA_009930115.1 Sphingobacteriia bacterium
GGATGCCGCCATGGCCGCCCTTGGAGACGAAGCAAATCGCCTGCGCGCGGAGCTCGACGCCCTGGCCGCCAAGGCCCCGGATCTGGATGCCATCAGAAGCGGACTTCAGGAATATGTTCAGCAGCAGATGCCCGCCGCCGCGGCCAAGATCATCCGCGAGGAAATTCAGGCCCTGCTCCAGGAGATGGAAGACTGAGCCGCCCCCGGGGGTCAAGGCTCCGGGAGGCTCTCGACTCCCACTTTGGGCTGTGCTAGCTAGGAAAAAAACGAAGGGATGGCTTCAGGGTTTTTCTTTCTTTTTTTACCGCCCGGTTTTCCCCCAAAGCAGGTCGATACCATTCCCCCCGGGCGGTTTTTTTGTTGCATTTCAACCCAGCGAGACACTCATGGATCAGATCCAAAAACAAGCCCTGCAGGTCGCCAAGGAAATCGTCGTCAAGTTCATTGAAGTCGGACGCATCTCCCCTTCCAATTTTTCCGAATACTTCGAACCCATCTACGATGACGTCTACCGTACCGTGACCAAGACCGGGCACGCCCCGGTCAGTGACAAGGACAGCGCCGTTGAATCCGAGTGAGCATGGAAAGCGGGTCTCCGGCCTCTTCGACAACATCGCGACATGGTACGACTTCCTCAATCATTTCCTGATGAGGAATAGTTCCAACGACCATAGGCGGTAGGTTTTCTGGGTTATCTAATAGTCCGTCGAGGCTGAAATTATTGAAAATAACGCGGTTACCTTCATCCGCACTCATGTTGGTTCCACTAAAACGGATACGTATGTTTAAATCGGGGTTATTAAATGCTTCGGGAATGCCTTCAAAATTAAATTCAAAAAGTTGGTAATCTGCTTCCAGTGCCGGAAAGGAATTAACAAGTCCGGATGAAGTCCAGACAGGCTCGCCAGAATTTATACTGTATTCGACAATCAGGTTGTCGGCTGCATCTTCATCCTTGGCAGCAAAACGGAATGTTGGGCTTGCTATTCCGGTCGTTGGTAAATGAAAAATCATCATATTTTCCCCACCATCACCTGTAAAAGGCTGCCTGATTTGTATTCCTCTCATGCTTACCTCCTCATAGGGTATCATATTATTCCCGTCGGGCCTGTAATTTAGCTGCGTGGGGGCGTTACGCCGCTCCATCGAAGCTTTTCGCCAGGCAGGATGTCCGGGATCAAACGGATAACCATCAAGTGCTGAATGATAAGTGAGCAATGCACCTTCGTTTAAATGATATACAGGATCAATCGTTACAAGTGGTGTATCGTTTGGCAGTGAAGTATCAAAAAGCCAGTAATAAATTAATTGAGGAGTATCAACCCTGACAAAATGAGCTTTTACACTAAAATCTTCACCAGGAGTTATCGAAATTATCGCATCAGACCCTTCAATATCACCTGACCAGTGACTGAATGCATAACCATACGCCGGTAACGCTTCAAGTTCAATGGGTATTTCTAAAAAATAAGCTCCCACCCATGGGTAAGGATTGTCATTAGCCCCGGGAGTATTTTCCGAGATTTCGATAGAATTGATACGTACATGACCATGCCACTGGTTGCTCACATCCAATGTCACATTGTATGTTCCGGAAAGGTTGAAATAGTCTAAAATATGCTGTTGTTGATGTGTTGGCCGTTGCTGGGCAAAAACTTTCAATGTTTCTATCCGGGTTTTCCAGTGTTCGAGATGATAAAGATTTTTCCATCGCAAGATATGCTCAAACACCTCAGGCTCTATTAATTGCTGAAATGGTTCAATGGAGGCAAGCATCCGGTCAGTGAGAAAATTGGTATTGAGCAGGTCAGCGAAGCGGTTTATGAAGCTGGTTCTGAAATTTTCGTTTTCCAAAAATTTCCTGAGCAGAAAAGTTGACCATGGCGGGTTTGGGTAATCCGGTCCGTCAGGAGCAGTGGCCAGTTCGAGCATATTATGAACTATGGCTGAATCCACCCCAAAAAGACCAAAACAAAAATCCATGTCATACATTACCCAACGCCATCTCCCGTCATGTCCGACAGGTGCTGCAGGATTGTATTCATCGGTATGCAATCTCCAATAATCCTGATTATTACCCGGCCAGTCGTGATTATCCAAAAAAATGTTTGCTATCTGATAATCCCTGAAATTATCCACATCAATTCTGGTCTGAATAAACTGGTAATTTTCATTATCCACCAATCCATTTTCTTCAATGTAGCCTAGCGTTTCATTAAAATGATCCAAATCACCTTCTTTGATCTCGTTCAGGTTGGAAATAAAATCAATATTTTCGGGGTCAACGCCATACACCCGCTCGAAATAATATTTATCATATCGTTCACGCAAATTATGAACGCCCCAGTATTCCCCATCAATAAAAACAATAGCAGGAGCATAATCCTGTGTATCAAAATTCAAATCTTTTACCAAATCTTGAATGTAAGCATCGCGAAACATTGTATAATAATAGTCCTGACCAGAATTTCTCAGGATTAACCTTTTAAAATCTGTTTCTTCATTACTTGTAAAAAACTTATGGCTGAAATAAGATTCACCGTATTCATCTCTTGCATATAGCCTGATTGATTTCATCGGGCGACGGCGAGCTTCGTTTCCGTGAATTCTTATGCCAATGTCCTGCGTTAAAGTTTGAACATTGGCGGATTTATCAAAATATTCGAAATGAGCATGTTTTTCCCACATCCTGTCGGACCTGTGAAAATTTGCTTTAGTCATCCATGAATGGGGTGCTTCGGGGTTTTCAAGCCTCCAGTTGTCATAATCCATACCTGCAGTATAGACTCCGTCTTCATAATCGAAAAGATCATATTTATTCAATGAAAGCGAAATTACAGGAAGACTGTAACGTTCACGTCCGAGAGGTGTTACAAAATAAGTGTTTGTAATTATCTCACTGCTCAGTGCTCCTTCTTTAAAAGCTGCTGCTCTGACCACCGTTCCTTTGAAAACAGGGCTTGAAGGAAAATAATATGGCTCAAGGTGAAAAGTAGTGGAAATACAGGTTATACTGTCTGGGTCGGAAGACCGGTCTTTAATCACGAGTGAATCTGTGTAGAAATGGGATCGAAATGATCCGGTCAGAAACTCCCCAAACGGGTCTCCGGGATATTCAGGATAATTATTTTTATATTGGAAAACAGTTCCACCCGAATTATCAATCATTGGCTCCGATCCATCAAGTGTATAAATTATCGTAACCTCAGGATCAGGATGAGTAATTGCAAGCTTAAACGTATTTGTGTAAAACCCTCCAATTACTGAAAACAACGGTGGATCAACAATTTCGGAGTATCCCTGTGAAGTATTTGGATTTCCTGGTGTGGGCTGAGCAAAGTAAAACCAGTTATTTCCTCCATCAGGCTGCTGGCCATAGGAACGATCGTTTGTAAGGTGGACACCTTCGCAATTGCTAAGCAAAACTCCATTTGGACTGGAAAAAAGTAACAATTCTCCATTTGCATCAATTTTAAAATTGGTATGCAAAGGTGCTCCCGGATTAGTACGATTCTTTCCTGAAGCCCAGATAATTATAAATTCACCGGAATTGATTACAGTCTCTGGAAATACCCACCTGTAAGGATCAGTTTCATCATCTGAAAGACCACAACCTGCAAGATTAAATGGTTCTTCGCCTGTGTTGCAGAGCTCAATCCAGTCCTCATAATCACCATCCTCATCAGCAATTGTAAAAAGATTTGATGACATGAATTCATTGATCAGAACAGATTGAGCTTCACTTTCTGTCCTGCAAAAAGTGATACAGAATATCAGATTCAAAAAGATTGTATATCTAAAGACCGAACACATTACAGTAAGTTTTCGTTTTTTGCCTTTTCCAGCCGGCTGGTTGAATCAATGATTTTCCGTATGAAGTCATCTTACCAATATTTTTTCGGACCAGGTATTATTTTCTGTTACTATTCTGACGACTAAAAGTCCTTTAACGTTGCGCAGTGGAACAGTAGTGCAAGCAACTTTATTCAACTGATTTTTTACAATCAGCCGACCGGCTACATCAAATACTGAAATATTAGCGGATAATGGTTTTGTAAACTCCAAACGGATAGATTCCTGAGTAACCTGAAATTTTATCAGGTCATGATTTAGTTCAGTTACACCAACTATATTCTTGATGATGATATCATCAAGTCTGAGTTGTGCTCTCGAGCTGGTATCACCTTCGACAAAATAATATTTCCACAAAAGCTGGAGGTTCTGTTGATTTAACGCATCAGCAGGCAGGTGTATATTTTCAAATACTTTTGTATCACCATCATCAGCAGTCATGTATTCAACAATCTGGCTATTTGATGTCAGATCAACAAAGGGAGCGAACAGGTCAGTGCGGTACATTAATCGAATTGCATAAATCCTGTTGTTCTGCAGTATTGTTCCGCCAAGCCATTCAAGTGAAACTTCAAATGAGTTGCGTGTATCCAGTGCAAGCAATGTACCTCCAAGGTCGCGGTTTCGACCTGTATTGATAAAAGCAATCCCTTCATCACCAAGCCCGTTAATCCTGGTTCTTCTTGTGTTGTTATATGGAAATCCAATAGTTGCCAGGTCATCTTCATGATAATCATCATGAGGAATAAAATACGGAAAAATCAATTCATCATTCAGATCAGGATCGTCTTTTTCTGTTTGCAGGAAAATCATGTGTTGAGGGTAAGTATATTCAGGCTCATCGGGGTTAAAATCCATGAATGAAAATTGTCCGTTACTCAGAACAAAAGGTTTTGGATAAACCAAAACCCTGAATGAGGTAATGGCAGGATCATAATTCCCATCTGAAGCAGTGAGAGTTATTGTTGCATCCCCGCGTTTCAGCGGAATTACTGTAAGGAGTCCTTCATCCAGAATAATTCCTGCCATAGTTGGTCTGTCGCTTGTTGCTGTAAATTCCAGGGGATCGTTATCAGGGTCATTAAATACGCTGTTTAAGTTAAAAGTAAGATTCCCCCCTTCTTCGACTAATTCCTGGAGAGGTACCTGATTGACTACTTGTGGCGGCAGATTGGTAGTGGATAAAGAAGTTGCATCAATACTGAAATTGTTAAAGGTAACTCTATCTCCTTCGTCAGCAGACATGTTGCTTCCCGAAAACCGGATTCTAATCTTGAAATTGGGGTTATTGTTTACGTCAGTAATCTCGCTGAAGTCTGTTTCAAACAATTGATAATCTTCGGTGAGCACTGGTGAGGGACTGGAAAGTCCTGAGGAAATCCATACAGGATCACCCGCAATTGTTGAATAATCAATTACAAGATTATCAGCAGCATTTTCATCCATGGCTGCAAATCTAAAAATCACTTCTTTATAATCCGATGTAGGCAGATGAAAAACAAGTGTATTCTGACCGCCATCTCCTGTAAAAGGTTGCTTGATCTGGATGCCACGCATTTCAATGTCTTCAAATTGCAGCCCATTGTTTCCTTCAGGGCGGTAGTTAATGGGTGTGGGAGCATTGCGGCGTTCCATAGATGCTTTTCGCCAGTTGGGGTGATCCGGATTAAAAGGATACCCGGCCAGCGCCGAATGAAAGGTAAGAATTCCTCCTTCAATCAGAGAATAAATAGGCTCAATTGTTTCAAGAGGTGTATCATTTTCAATGGATGTATCAAACAGCCAAAAATAAATTAAATGTGATTGTCTGTTGAGGATTTCAGGGTGAACATGTCGGTCATGCGAAGCAGTTGTTGATTTATTCTGTGCACTCAATAGTGACGGAAATGTGATGCAGAGCGTGAGTAGAAGCATAAAAACAGATTTTATGCTTTCAAAAGCGAGCTTTTTCATTTTAAGTAGTTGATATTTAATTAAATAAATTTTGATAAATAAATTTACAAATGTAAATATTCTTAACAAGAATCGGGCTGGAATTATAAACCAGGAAGGTAATTTATAATGAGTTTATTTATCACTAGTTAAAATATTCATTTTCTGTATTTTAGATTCTATACTTTATCTTTTAAAGAAAAGCTTCGATGCTATCCAAAAGAATGTATGTACTTTTGCTGAATTAAATAATTTGATCCAGGCATGGCAGAGAATAACAAAAAACCAATTAAGGAACTAGAACATGTCGTGATCCGTTTTTCGGGCGACTCGGGTGATGGAATGCAGTTGACAGGAACACTGTTTTCTGATACCTCAGCTTTATTTGGAAATTACCTGGCTACTTTCCCTGATTATCCGGCTGAAATTCGTGCCCCACAAGGCACTGTCGGAGGTGTATCGGGATTTCAGGTACATTTTGGTCATGGTGAAGTAAACACACCGGGTGATTTTGCAGATGTTCTGGTAGCAATGAATCCCGCAGCATTAAAAGCCAATACCAAGTTGGTAAAACCAGGTGGTATTATTATTCTTGATATTGACAGTTTTAATGACAAGAATTTTGAAAAAGCCGGCTGTGATTCTAATCCTATTGAAGACCCAAAATACAGGGACTACAATGTGATTCAGGCACCAATTACGACCCTTACACAGGAATCCCTCAAAGGGCTTAACCTCGATATAAAAAGTATTTTGAGGAGCAAAAATATGTTTGCTCTGGGAATGGTCTATTGGCTCTTTCACAGACCACTTGACTTTACCGAAAAATTCTTTGAGGACAAGTTTAAAAAAATTCCCGTCATCATGGAGGCAAACAAAATTGTTCTCAAGGCCGGGTATTTTTATGCCGAAACCATCGAAGCACTGCAATCTTCCTATTCAGTTTCTCCTGCATCTATTGATAAAGGCATCTATAGAAATATCAACGGAAACATAGCAACTGCATGGGGATTAATTGCTGCAGCAGAAAAAGCAAATCTGAAGTTGTTTTTGGGCTCATATCCTATAACACCGGCAACCGAAATTTTACAGGAATTGGCAAAACGCAAAGATTTAGGAGTTAAAACATTTCAGGCCGAAGATGAAATTGCAGGAATTTGTTCTGCCATTGGTGCCAGTTTTGCCGGACATCTGGCTGCAACCACCACCTCTGGTCCGGGACTGTCATTAAAAACTGAAGCATCCGGTCTTGCTGTCATCACTGAATTACCGATTGTAATTGTTGATGTTCAGCGGGGTGGCCCATCAACAGGACTACCCACCAAAACAGAACAATCAGATCTTTTGCAGGCCTTGCATGGCCGACATGGTGAAAGTCCACTTGTAGTATTGGCAGCAAGTACTCCTTCCAACTGTTTTCATTTTGCTTTCGAAGCAGCAAAAATTGCACTTGAACACATGACACCGGTAATATTGCTTACCGACGGTTTTCTTGCCAATGGATCAGAACCATGGAAAATACCAAAAATGGCAGATCTGCCCGAAATTAAACCACCGATTATTAAGGAAGGCACTGAAGATTATCAACCCTATCGCCGACTGAATGACAAACTTGTCAGAGGATGGGCAATCCCGGGAACAAAAGGGCTTGAACACAGGTTGGGCGGACTTGAAAAAATGGCAGTTACCGGAACCGTTTCCTATGTTCCCGAAAACCATCAGGTAATGACTTACGAGCGGGAAGAAAAAATTAACCGGGTAGTTGACTCCATCCCTGAGCTCAAAATTATGGGTGAAAAAGAAGGTGAGTTACTCTTAATTGGCTGGGGAGGCACATACGGGCACCTTTATACCGCCTACCGCGAACTGCGGAAACAAGGCACAAAGATCAGCTTTGCTCATTTTAATTATCTTCGCCCTCTTCCCGGAAACACTCACGATGTTCTGAAAAAATTCGACAAACTGCTCGTTTGTGAGCTCAATCGTGGTCAATTGGCCAATTATCTGAGAATGGTCTATCAGGACCTTGATTTTTACCAATATAACAAGATTCAGGGATTACCCTTTACAGTCATCGAATTAAAAGAAAAAATCATTAAAGTTTTGAAGGAGAAATAGTAATGGCCGAAGAAGTAATGTTAACCCCCAAAGATTTTAAGAGCGATCAGGAAGTCAGGTGGTGCGCAGGATGCGGTGATCATGCTGTGCTTGCCGCAGTGCAAAAGGCCATGTCACAACTTGGAATTCCCAGAGAAAAAATTGCATTGATCGCTGGTATTGGCTGCTCCTCAAGATTCCCGTACTATATGAATACCTATGCTTTTCATGGAATTCATGGCAGAGCAGCTGCAATTGCCACTGGTGTTAAACTTGCCAACCCTGATTTAAACGTATGGGTCATCACTGGCGACGGTGATTCGCTTGCCATTGGTGGAAATCACTTTATCCATGTTGTGAGGCGAAACATGGATCTGACCATAATTCTTCTGAACAATCAGATTTACGGACTCACCAAGGGGCAATATTCCCCAACCTCTTTTGAAGGTCAGATCACTAAAACATCACCATATGGAACCATAGAATCGCCATTCCATCCTGGTGAATTGACCCTGGGTGCACAAGGTAAATTTTTTGCCCGAAGTATTGATAATAATGTAAAGCTCACAACAGAAATTCTTGTTGAAGCAGCTAAGTTCAAAGGTGCTTCAGTGGTTGAAATTCTGCAAAATTGTGTAATCTATAACGACAATGCACACGGTTATCTCACCGATAAAAATTTTAAGGAAGACCGTCAGTTAATTCTGACTCATGGGCAACCTATGATTTTTGGTAAGGAGAAAGACAAAGGGATTATTCTGGATAATATGCAATTGAAAATAGTCAGAATTGGTGAAAACGGAATAACCGAAAAAGATATTCTCGTTCATGATGCACATCAGAAAAGCCCGCTTCTTCACTGGCTTATTGCCAATATGAACTACCCTGATTATCCGGTTGCTTTCGGTATAATAAGAGCTGTTGAATCTGAACCTTATAATCTTAAAATGGAACGCCAGATTGAAATCGTACGTGAGAACTCTAAAATCAAAACCATGGATGACCTGTTGCTAAGTGGCAATACATGGGAAGTATAACAAAGCTAACCTTGAACCGGTTGTTTTCGGATAAAGTGTTCCCAGATTCACAATTTCGTAAAATCCGAGTCTCATCAAAGGGATAAAGAATTTTCTAAAAAAGATATTTCAAGGTTAATCCAACCTTTGGACCTGAAAGGGAAATTTCTTCAGTTACAATTTCCTTTAAAACAGGATTTTCCGGATCTTCAGGATTCTCTTCGTAAACTTTAAACTCCTGGTTGTAATTACCGAACTTGTAATCAAAATCAATTGCAAGAGTAAAATGCGCTGATAATTGTGTCTCCACTCCGACAATTCCCGCTAGCATAGCACTGGAACCACTTGAAGGATCAGGGTTTTTAACCTGCTCGAATTGCACTTTTTGCTGAATGAGTAGAAATTCCCCGCCAATTCCAAGATAGGGTTGAATTTTCTTAATTTTTAAAAAATCAGGCTTGTAAATCAAATCAAGCGAGAGTGGATATCCCGAAAGCGTCCAGGTGGTCATTCCAAATCCCTGGAGATCTTCATCAACCGTACTTTGCCACAATCCAATCCCCGCATTGAGTGACAAATTGTTGAAAAGGAAAATATCAGCGAAAGCTTTTACCTGAAAAGCCCCGTTAAAATCTGCAGCTTTGAATTCTGATTCATTTTCCCAGTAATCCAGTGAAGGATTAAACCAGCCTAAATTGAACCCGACACCTTCCAGGTGAACACCTGTTGGGTTGCTTTGTCCGTTTAAATGCAAAAAAGGAAGCAGTGCAACACTGAATAAAAATAAGCTTTTCTTAATCATTTTAATCATTCATTTTGCTGCAAAGATGAACAAAAAAAAGGCATAAAATCCAGAATTAAGGATTTTATGCCCTAAAAAAATGAAATATTTTCAATTAGGGATTGCTTCCACCCTGATCGTGGCAATACCATTCATCTAACATCCACTGGAATTTTTTGGTCGGAACCTGAATGGAACCTACATAAACTCCGGCATAATCATAAACTTTGTAAGTTACCACAAGCACACGTGCGGAGAGAATCTGAGCATATTTGTAATGAGGACCTACGCATCTGGTATCTTTTGCTTTCAGGTTAATATTGTAACCCATTGAAATCAATTGATTAACCAAGGCATTGGGTGCAACAGCATAAATAAATGTTCCACAAACACCGGCACTACATTCCTGAGACTCAGCAACAAATGTCCAGGGACTCCAGGTTTCAACATCTTTAATCAGACGGTAACCTGTAAATACAAACCAGGTTGAAAAGTGAGGCATTTCAAATGAAGCCATAGTGCGATCTTCATTTAATGTACCCTGTATTTTTTCCCAGGTTCCTGTTGCTTCATCATAAGTACCAAACCAGATATCAGATGTTCCTTCAGTAACACTGGGGATATTGATCGGAATGGTAACAACAGGCATTGCATTTTCAGGGAAAGACAGATCAGGTGCAAAATGATAACCGGACAGAATCACTCTCTCACCAACAACTTTCAATTCTTCGTGTTTAGCTGGTGGTTGAATGAAAGTCACAGAAACATTCTGATCTTCGCTGAGTGAACCATAGGGAAAAGCGATGGAAGTGGGTGTTTCTGAATCACTGTCAACATAGAGGATTGTTCCCTGTGGTGTTACAATGTTAGCTTCACTTCTCTTATTGAGAAATAATATCTCCTGTGTAACTGTTGACACCAACTCTTCATCAGCTGGACTAACTTCCACAATTGTATTTTCTGCCAGAAAATCATCCTTTGAAACAGTAATGACATACATTCCTTCAATAGTACCATCATAAGTGAATACACCAGCATCCTGGGTAAACTCTTTGATCGAACCATCAGGCAACACCAGTTTTACATTGTAACCCTGCAAAGATTCACCGGTAGCATTATCAATAGCAGTAACTTTCAATTGGTTGAGCACTGGTGATTCGGGCTCCGGCCATTCAGTCGGTCCAACATTTTTACACTGATTTAAGGCAAACAGCATTGCAAAAGCCAGCAAAGGAAGGACCAAAAAACGATTGTTGAGTTTGATTTTCATTTTTACTCCTTTTTTATTTGAATTATTGATTTCGACATTAAATGGATGACAAAAGTAAGTATTTTTATTTATTGCAACGAATTAATTAATCTTTTTTTAAAAAAATCAGGGTTGAATTCAAGCATAATGTCATTTAATTCACTGCCTGTTTTATGAAGAATCCCACTTTCGATAAAACTTTTTGCTCCGTATTCCCATTTGAATTCATCAGCTTGTCGTAACCTGATAAACCTGAATTTCATAAACTTACGCGGTGGTAAAGGAATAGCCAGATTAAATCCTCCGTTAAATTCGTCTGACTGAGCAGCTAGTGCAAAAAAACCAATTTTTACTTCTCCGAATTGTCGCAAAATATCAAACCTTGCAGCCAGATTGTTGTACAAAAAATTTCCAATCTGAACTTTTCCGGTTACATCATACGGTCGATATCTGTATTCTGCCAGAAGAATCCCGGTAAAATAACTATCATTTTCAAAATATTCAAAGGACCTGGATGTTAAGTTGTGAAATGCAGTATAACCGGTGCTTGCTCCTATGGCAAAATTGCCGTTCCCAAAATACTTTTTCAATTCAAGGTTGCCTCCGGCGCGATTCAGGGTAAAAAAACCCGCTGTTGCATTCAGAAAAAAACTATCTTCAAGCCTGACCATTTGGTTAAGAGTCAATAAACCAGGTTCAATGGCAGTACTACCATCTTTCCCAATAAAGTCATTGTAAACAGGAATCTTTATCTGCGCTCTAATCGATAAACCCTGGGTTAGCTGAATATTAAGCTCGGGCGCAAGATCAAAATCAGTTTTTACAGGATTACTGAAATCTCCGAACTGCCCACGATATTGCGGCACAATAGCTATATCAGCTTTTAAAAATGCTTTATTGCTTGTATTTCTTTTGGATTTTTGGTACTGATCATTTTCCATTGATATGGTAATCAGCCTTGATAACTCATTCAGGGTGAGTTTTCCATCCAGATAATCATTATAATCCCCGGAATTAATATTTGCATAAAGCATGGGTATTCCCTGATAATGAATAACAAACAAGAGATTTGTGGACTTTTTAATGGATGTGTTGACAATTTCAAGAACTTTAGCAAGAGCAGCAGGTTCAAAACGATATCTCCTGTTTTCATATCCGATGAGCGTGACCGAATCAGTTTTTTCGACAAACACATTTTCAAAACCTTCGGTAACGATTTCCTGTTTTATCACTTCTGCTTCGTCAAACGTTTGGCCAAAAGTGGATTGGGGCATAAAAAAAAGCAGTGCAATATGACAAAGAACTAAAATTGAACACCTTGTAAAATTCCCCACCTCAACGTATCGCATTTTCAACAAAAAAATTTTAGTGATTATTAGAAATTTTAACTGGTGATATCTTTTGCAAACATAAGCCAATTGGACAGACATTCCAAGACTTTTCAAATAAATTAGGTTAAAAAATATTAATTGTATTTTTTGTTCCGGCAGTTTAATTGAAAATTCCATATCAAATTCCACCTAATTAAAAGAATCGTTTTTGCTGATTATCAGATCATATAGTTAATTAACACCTGTAGCTTTTGTGATAAAAAATTAGCGGAAGATGCCGGAATTTTCGTTCAGGTCATATTGCATTTCTTTGTTTCGAATTACTTTTGCTCATTATGTTAGAACGTTTTCTCAGGTTTATTGAACAAAAAAAACTCTTTTCTCTCAAGGACCGTGTAATTGTTACCAACAGCGGTGGCATCGACTCCATGGTAATGACACGCCTGTTTGAAATGGCTGGTATTGAATTTGGCATTGCCCACTGTAATTTTCAATTACGGGGTCAGGAAAGCGACGAAGATGCCGGGTTTGTCGATAATTATGCTGCTCAGAATAATATCCGGCTGTTTCAGAAAAATTTCAATACCAGAAAATATGCTTCCGACAACAAAATAACGATACAGGAAGCAGCCAGAGAGCTCAGATATGACTGGTTTGAAGAATTGATTACAAAAACCGGTTATTCATGTTATGCTACCGCACATCAGTTCGATGATCAAATCGAAACATTCTTCATTAATTTATTCCGCGGAACCGGCATATCAGGTTTAAGAGGGATTTTGCCCAAAAACAACAATTGTGTAAGACCTTTGCTTTTTGCAACCCGGAAAGAAATAGAGGAATTTGCTGTCTTACACAGTGTTAAATTCAGAGAAGATAGCTCTAACCAGAAAAATGATTATCTGCGAAATCGCATCCGGCACTTCGTTTTGCCTGCTCTTCAAAAAAGTTCACCAGATTTCAAAACCGGTTTCGATAACACTTTTAATTTGCTTAGTCAGGTTGAAACTTTCATTCAATCCGAAATTTCAAATATTTCCAAAGAATTGGTAAGTACAATTGATAACCTTCAGGCTATTAACATCGAAAAACTTCAAAACTACCAACCGGTTGAATTTACCCTCTTCGAATTGCTCAGGCCTTTCAGGTTTAATTACCAGAACGTTAGAATGATGATGAATTCGTTTGGTTCAAGTTCAGGCCAAAAGTTTTTATCAACCAGTCATCAGGCTGTTCTTGACCGGGGCCAATTATTGATTTCCCCAAAAACCATGGATGACGAAAACAATAAAATAAAATCAGTATTTATCCGGGAAGGTGTAAATCAGCTTAACTATCCTGTAACGCTTCGCCTGGAAATCCATTCATATACCAAAGGTTTTACTCTTAAAAGAAAAAAAAATATAGCGCTGCTTGACGCCGGGAAACTTACATTTCCACTCGAAGTCAGACAAGTACAAACCGGCGATTTTTTTTACCCTTTAGGCCTCGGTGGCAAAAAGAAATTGTCCGATTTTTTTACCAACGAAAAATTTTCTTTTACTCAGAAAGAGAAAACCTGGTTACTTACCTCAAAAGGCGAAATTGTCTGGGTCATTGGTTATCGAACCGACGACCGTTTTAAAATTACTTCAGCAACTCAAAAAGTTCTTGTTATAGAATATTCTGAATGACGCTGAAATAATTTGTTTTTCTCTAAGTTCATTTCCAATAGTGATACTAATGTGATTTAAGAATTTTTCACTTTGCCAAAGGGTTTGCTTTGGTGCTAAAATATTAGTTTTGCGGCCATTCTTGAATTTGTACTTACTTATCAATACATTGATTCTATGAAATTTACCAAACAATCACTCAAAACTGTTTTCGGATTCTGGTTACTTACCATTTACTTACTACTGATTACTACTCCATCCGGTGCAGAGGTGCTGGAGCCTGTAAAATGGAAACATTCTGCGGAAATGACCGGAAAAAACACTGCTTTATTAAAGTTCAGTGCAACGATTGATGAAGGCTGGTACTTATACTCTCAGCATCTTCCTGATGGAGGGCCTATAAAAACCTCATTTTATTTCAGTCATTTGAATGGCTTCGAGTTTGTGGATAGTGACGTACTAATCACTGAAGAGGAGAGTTATACCGGCGATGGCAGCAAAATATTCAGAGTTGTTTTTAATGAGCCTCAGCCCGAAGAAAAAGATGATCCCAATTTTGGTATGGTGCTTAAACTGTTGAAGAAAAAAGTAGATTTTACAAGGGAAATACGGTTATTAACTGATAAAACAATTGAAATCACCGGGTTTTTTGAGTTCATGTGTTGTGACAATGAAAAATGCCTCCCCCCCTCCGATGTGGAATTTTCTTTTAACCTGAAAGCAGAAGAACCGGTTGTAGCTGAACAAAGCACAACAAGCGATACAAATGAAGATATTAACGTTAGTAAAAACACTCCTGAAAATTCTCCCAAAAAGGATTCCGAAAGCGTCTGGTACATGTTCATTGTCGGATTGCTTGGCGGCTTACTTGCACTTGTTACACCCTGCGTTTTTCCTATGATTCCTATGACCGTCAGCTATTTTCTCCGAAGTGCAGGAAGCAAAGCCAAAGGTCGTCGTGATGGTATTTTTTACGGAATCTCGATCATCATCATTTATGTAGTGCTTGGAATGGGTATTTCTCTGATTTTTGGTTCTGATAAACTCAACCTGATGGCCACCAGTCCGGTTTTTAATATTATCTTTTTTCTGCTTCTTTTGATTTTTGCCGCTGCATTTTTTGGTGCATTTGAACTGCAGTTGCCATCCAGCTGGGTAAACAAAATGGACAGTCAGGCTGAGAAAAGCGGCGGGCTGGTTGGTGTTTTTCTGATGGCACTGGTACTGGTATTGGTTTCTTTTTCATGTACCGGCCCAATCATTGGAACCCTTCTCGTGCAGGCTGCTGTGAGTGGAAGCTGGCTTTCGCCCATGCTTGGCATGGCCGGATTTGCAACTGCACTGGCTATTCCGTTCACCCTTCTGGCAATTTTCCCCTCAATGCTTGGAAACATGCCTAAATCCGGCGGCTGGCTCAACTCCGTTAAAGTGGTTCTCGCCTTCATTTTAGTCGCATTCTCACTAAAATTCTTTTCTGTAGCCGATGCAGTCGGCCAGTGGAATATCCTCAACCGGGAAACTTTTCTCGCTATCTGGATTACTATTTTCATTCTGATGGGTTTCTATCTGTTAGGGAAAATAAAATTCCATCACGACGATGATGTTCCTTACATTTCTGTTACACGATTATTTTTTGTGATGGTGTCATTTTCTTTTGCCATTTATTTAATCCCCGGAATGTGGGGAGCACCTTTAAACGCCATCAGCTCCTTTGCTCCCTCACTTACTACCCAGGAATTTAATCTTCATAATGCAAACCGAAATCTAATAACAACCCCCTCTGCACTTACTGCCGATTACAGTCAATACAAAACCAAGCAGGGCGTTCACGGCCTTACCATGTTCCTCGACTATAATGAAGGGCTTGAATATGCCAGAGAAGCAGGCAAGCCAGTTTTTCTTGACTTTACCGGACACGGATGTGCCAATTGCAAAAAAATGCATCAGTCGGTATGGGGTGACCCAGGTGCTCTCCAGCGACTTGCCGGAGAATATGTTATCATTTCGCTTTATGTGGACGAAAGGACACCGCTGCCGAAGGAGGAGCAATATGTTTCAGATTTTGGTGGACGTGAAAGGAAAATCCGGACAATCGGAGCAAAATGGAGTGATTTTCAGGCACGTAATTATGGTGTAAATTCACAGCCATATTATGTCCTGCTCGATCATAACGAAAATCAACTAACCGAAGCTTACAGCTTCAATACCAATATTGAAGACTTCATCAGTTTTCTCGATGAGGGAATCGAAAAATTCAACATAAAATAAAAACAATCCTAACGGTAATCGTTAACCCTGGGGCAAATCAGATTTGTTTCAGGGTTTTTTTTGGAAAATCATATCTTTGAACTCAAAAATTACTTCAATGAATCGAACTCATTTCTCTGTGTTTTTCTTTTTATTGCTAATCCTGTCCGGATGCAGACAATCTTCTGATAATGCAGAAGAAGCACTCGTAGCACTCCGCTATGAACAAAATGAAACAGTCACCTATGAAGAAGCTGTTAGATTTTATCAACTACTTGATAATCATTACAGTGAAGCAAAACTTCTGACCTTTGGCAAAACTGACGTTGGCAAACCGTTACACTTGTTTGTAATGGATAGTGATAAACTCTTTACCCCGGAATCAGCAAAACAAACCAACAAGCGCATTGTACTTATTAACAATGGAATACATCCGGGAGAACCGGAAGGCATTGATGCCAGTCTCATGTTCGCTGATGATATTCTCAGAAACAAGGATGGTATGCGGAGATTGTTGGATAATACAATTATTTGCATTATCCCGGTTTATAATATTGGCGGTATGCTGAATCGCAGTGCCTATCACCGCACAGGACAAACCACCCCAAAAGAGGCAGGACATCGCGGCAATGCCAAAAACCTGGATCTGAATCGTGATTTTGTAAAAATGGACACTAAAAACGCCAAAGCTTTTGCCGAGATTTTTCGGCTTTGGCAACCGGATGTTTTTCTGGACACTCACACTACTAATGGAACTGACCACCCACAGGTTATCACCCTGATCCCTTTTCAGACAGATGCATTGCCAGAACCACTTGCTACTTTTTACCACGACAGTCTCATTACCTATCTGTATGCTCAAATGGCAAATGCAGGCTTTGATATGATCCCGTATGTCGATTACTGGAACACCACTCCAAAGGATGGCATTAAACTCAATCCCCAAACACCGCGATATTCAACTGGTTACACAGGGCTTTTCAATTCTATGAGTTTTATGACCGAAAATCAGATTTACGCCAATTATCCTGACAGGGTACATTCCGTCTATCATTTCAAAAAAGCTTTGGTCACATTTACCAATGAACACAGCGACAGAATTGGTAAACTCAGGAAAGAAGCAGACGAGTTTACCAGTAAACAGAAAGAGTTTGTTTTGCAATGGGATGTTGACAGTACTCGTTTCAGAATGATTCGCTACAAAGGTTATGAAGGCGAAACAGGAATAAGTCCGGTAACAGGCCTTCCCCGTTTTGGTTTTAACCGCGAAAAACCATACGACACAATTATTCCTTATTATGAACGACATATCCCTGTGAAAACTGTAAAAGCTCCCGAATACTATATTTTACCACAAGCCTGGGAAGAAGTAATTGAAAGGTTATCCATCAACAGGATAGAAATGAAAAGATTTACCAAAGACACTTCGGTGACTGTACAAAGGTATATTATTAAAGAAGTAAAAACGAGTCCTTACAAATACAACTGGCACCGCAACCATACCCACGTGGAACTGGGCATTGCCACCGAAAAAGTAGTAGTCATGGAAGGGGATTATCTGATCCCTGTAAATCAGCCTGCAAACAAATACATCGTTGAAATGCTTGAACCCGAAGGGCAGGACTCATTTTTCCGGTGGAACTTTTTTGATCCTGTTCTCGAAGAGCGCGAGTATTATTCCTCCTTTGGTTTTGAGGAAAATGCACTTCGCTACCTCAACGAGCATCCCGGTTTTAGGAAAGAATGGGAAGAAGCAATTAAAAATGACACCTCACTCGCAGGCAATCATCGTGCACAATTGGGTTATATCTATCAGCATACCGAATGGGCTGATAACGTAACAAAAAAGTACCCTGTGCTAAGGATAGAAGAAAAAATACAGCTTCCGGTAAAATAATCCTCTCCGGCTGTCAATAGTTTTCAACTGAAAAATTACTTATGACCAATATAAAATCCATCATTGACACCATCACATCAGCTCCTGCAGATGTCATTGACAAAAACATATTACTGCGTCAATATCCTGAACCTGTTGTCAGATATTTCCGTTATCATCTGCCTGACGGATTCCCTTCTCATACTTTTGCAAAAACCCCAATGAAGGGAATTATCAAGCTGGTAAATTGGGCAAATTTCAAATCGGTACTTTATTCACATCCATTTATTGGTTTCCTATGGCAGGCCAAGGTTATGATGGGAATTTTGCCAATTAAAGGCTATGACTACTTCTTCAAAAATCAGGGTGCCATGAGCTGGAAAATGTTTAAACTGATTCCCGTAATGTCTGCTTCCGATGAAAATGTTACACGTTCAGCCGAAGGACGGGCAATAATGGAATCACTCTTTGCGCCTCACCTGCTCATTCATCCGGATATAAATTGGGAAGCTGTTTCAGAGGAAGAAATTACTGCCACCTGGACAGTTTTCCGTGAAAAAGAGCCTCTGCATCTCATTATTGGAAAAGATGGGTCACTTAAATCCGCATTCATAAACAGATGGGGAAATCCGGGTGGAGTTAAAAAATTCAATTATTCCACTTTTGGCGTTCATATCGAAAAACAAATCAAATACAAAGGAACGCTGATTCCGGGGAAAGGAAATGCCGGCTGGTGGTTTGGTACTGAAAAATACAAAGACGGCGAATTTTTCAGGTTTGAGGTGATATAAAAAATTCTGTGCCTTCTGCTTTATTGCACCGCCATCAGCTCAACTTCAAAGATAAGCACCGAATTGGCTGGAATTGACCCAACTGCATCAGTACCATAAGCAAGCGCGGATGGAAGATAAAAAACGCCCGCTCCGCCTTCTTTCAACAACGGAATTCCAATTTGCCAGCCTTTAATGACATCCCGAATGGGAATTGTTGCCGGTTCAGTACCGGTTTGATCGAACACTTCACCAGTAGTAAGATAGCCTTTGTAAAATACTGTCACCGTCGATGATGAAGCTGGCTGTTCACCATAACCCTCGATGTTAATTGAATAATAAAGCCCTGATGAATGCTTTTCGGCTGTAAGCTCATGCCCGGCGAGATAATCAAGGATAATTTGTTCATCAACCCTGGCTTGCTCTTCAGCTTTTTCTTTATCTGTGTCGCATGTTCCCATCAAGAAAAAAGCTGCTAATGAAATCATCAAAACTGACTGGTAACCTTTAAGAATGTTCATTTTTTTTAAAGATTATTGTTGAAATGCAAAGATAAAAAATCGGAAACAAACGATCTCATAACTACCGTTCCCTGATGTTAATATCCTTAAATATCTTTGCCAAAATGTTAGTTTTGTAAAAAAAATTATGTCTGATCAGCCTTTCATCAATGTTCATACACACGATGTTACCGAATACAAGGGGGTTGTCAGGATTTTTAATTTTTTAGCAGGAGAAACATCTGATTATCCGAAAAATAGTTATTATTCGGTAGGTTTGCATCCCTGGTTTATTGAAAAGCACCATCATGAAGATTTGATGGAGAAGATTGCGCAATGGGCAAAAAACAAAAACTGTCTGGCCATAGGTGAAACAGGAATTGACCGTCAGATTAAAGCCCCTGTAACCCTGCAACAAAAAATTTTTGAACACCATTTGAATATTGCCGGAGAATTGCAAAAACCTTTAATCATTCACAATGTTAAAGCTCACACAGTTATCAGTCAGATGATTAAAACTTCACATTTTCAACAACCTGTCATTTTTCATGGCTTCAACAACAACCGCCAGATTGCTGGAGAACTTTTGAGCAAGGGTTTTTACTTGTCTTTCGGAAAAGCGCTGCTTAACCCAAAATCCAATGCCGCCATGATTTTGAAAACATTTCCGGCTGACAGGTTTTTTCTCGAAAATGACGATTCTGAATTTGACATTTCAACCATTTATGAAATGACAGCCAGCTTAAGAAATCAAAGCACCGAAGAATTAAAAAAAATCGTGGCTGATACTTTTAATACCTGTTTTTTACCATGAAACCGATCCCATCCTGGATGAACCGAACTGAACTTTTACTGGGTTCTGAAAAACTCGAAAAACTTGCTCGTTCACATGTACTGGTAGCGGGATTAGGAGGGGTTGGAGCTTATGCTGCCGAGCAGATTGTCCGCGCAGGCATCGGCAAGATGACTATTGTGGACTGCGACATTGTTGACGAAAGCAATAAAAACAGGCAGCTGCTTGCACTTAACAGCACCCTCGGTAAACTAAAAACAGAAATCATGGCCGGGCGATTGCTGGACATAAATCCTGAACTAAAATTAACAACTATTAATTCCTTTCTGAAAAACGAAAAAATTGCGGCAACTCTTTCCCAATCATTTGATTATGTTGTAGATGCTATCGACACCCTTTCTCCAAAACTGTTTTTCATCCTTCAATGTCTTCAAAACAAACTTCCGCTGGTAAGTTCAATGGGTTCAGGTGGAAAAACTGATCCAATGCAGGTTAATATTGCCGATATTTCTGAATCTTATGGCTGCAGACTGGCACTTTTCATCCGAAAGCGTTTGCACAAAAGAGGTATCTATAGTGGGTTTCCGGTTGTTTTTTCACCCGAATCAACCGACAAAAAAAGAGTTATTTTAAATGCCAGCACAGAAAACAAAAAATCCAGCATCGGAACCATATCATACATGCCGGCAATTTTTGGATGCTTTTGTGCTTCGGTGGTAATCCGGAATCTGACTGAAACAGAATGAAAGCATGCTTGCAGTTTTTTCACACGAATTGTAAACCCGACACACCTGGATAAAATCAGATATCAATTTTCGATAAATAGTTGGCAATATCTTTCAACACAATAATTCCAGTCATTTTTTCATTTTGATGCCCTTTTTCAGTAATTACCAGAGCATCATAATAACGGTTTACCGGCTCATCCTTGTAAGATTTTCTAAATAGTTCGGCCGCATCGAACACTGACATCCATCGGGGGATCAGTCTGAAATTACCTCTGTATTCAGCATTTTGCAACACTTCACTAATGGTAGTTTCGTCGGTGGAAACAATTCCCTGTTTTGCCAGCCAGAAGGTAATATGATTTCCATTGAGCACATCAATAATCTCTGAATTTTGCAGTACAGGAATAAGGTTTATTTTGTGCTTAATCATGATGTTCAAAGCTTTTGTTAATCTGTCATCAGCAAAACAGTAATGGACCTTCTTTTCAAAAATGTGCACCTTTTCAGGATGTTGAATAGTGTGCCATATTTCGTCAAATTTATCTACAATTTCATCAACAGGCTCGGCAATAACACGTCCGTCAAAACGGTCATTATGCACGATCACATTTCGCAGATCTCCAATGATAAACAACTCTTCCTGAAACCTGCGGTAAAGCGCATCTTTGTTAGCTGCGGTTTTGACCAGCATTCTGAAAG
This sequence comes from Sphingobacteriia bacterium, assembly GCA_009930115.1. Taxonomy (GTDB): domain Bacteria; phylum Bacteroidota; class Bacteroidia; order Bacteroidales; family 4484-276; genus RZYY01. The sequence continues at coordinate 21,524 of RZYY01000039.1, forward strand.
GGCCGTGACTACCATTGTTAAACTGATTTTGTAAATGGCGTTCCATAGCATTAAAAATGGCTAAAAACCGCTCAGCATTTTGTTCCATAAAGATTATTTTTTGTGCTGAAGTCAGCAATAAGAAACAAACCTGATACAAATATTATCATGTAATCTGTTCCTCTGAAAAATATTTTGGTAAAAATACAAAAAATGCTGTCTCAAAAGCCTTTGATTTTAGATTTTTACCCTTGATTCATCAAATAGCGAAAAACATTGAAAATCAGGAATCCAAAATTTATCCCGGGTATTCGGGAATAACATGGAATCCTGATTTTCAACATTTCAAGGTCAAAAAATTAATTTTAAGACAGCATTTTCTTTCAGGAAAAAATGCTGATTATCAGATATTATTGTAATACAATCTTCTTCACAACAGTGTGTCCATCAAGGATGAACCTTGCAAGATAAACTCCCGGTTGCGCTGAAGTCAGGTCTATTTTGATAGTTTGCTCAGATTGTTGCCCGTCATATTTTTCTAAAAACAGGTTCTGCCCCTCCATATTGCTGATATCGATCAGAATTACCCCATTGAAGGCTGGAACAGTGACATTTAGATAGTCTTTGCCAGGATTCGGATGGATGGTTATAAAACCAAACAGGTAATCACTGACTGTTGTAGTTCCGGTTTTCAGCTCAGCAATCGAAGAGAGCCCGTTAACAGCAAAATATCCGGCATTGGGCATTGCAACATCATAAATTACATCCAATGTCATTTCCTTCATAAGAGAATTTCTGAAAACCCTGAATGACATTGGTTCATCAACGGTAAATCCATCTTCTTCTTCTGTTGTAAAATCATCCCCGTAAGCAACAAGCAAGGTATTGTTACTATTATTTTCGAAACGCGTAATCCCTGCACACTGGCCCATACTATTAAATACTCCTATAAAATCTCCGCTTTCGAGCGAAAGAGAGGCTTCTTTGCTGATTGAAACAAAATGAGTTGTTTCTGTCCGGACAATATTCCATGGAGCATTTTCAAATGTCTGTAATTTAGCCGGCGTATAGCTTTCGATTCCGTTTTTGGCGCAATTAAATACAATTTCTGCACCATCAAGCATACTAAACAAATAACCTTTTCCTGGTTCAAGATACTCGATTTCATAAATACCTCCCTGTGGCCAGTATAGCAAATTATCCTGAAGATCATAAACAAACAGAATTTTCCCCGTCAATTGGTCAAAAATCATTGCCGAAGGAACAGGCTGATCACAAAGCACAGGAACCAGATTACTTCCTGGTGTTAGTAAAATTGCTTTGTTTTCGGGCATTTCACCATTAATTTTGATACAGCCGGATTCGCTGAGTTTTATTTTGTAAGCATTATAAACATCCCAGCCGCCAAGTGTATTGACATTCTGACCAGGCCAGAAAATACCACCTTTCCCAAACATGATTATCAGTTTATTCTGTTGTGTTAAATCATCGAAAATATACTCCAACTGGGGATTTTCCGGTATATAATAGCTGGATATCAGACTCCATCCTTCCGGCATACAAATGATCTGTTCATCCCCTGGAACGGGCATTACTTCAATGATGAAACTGCAGCAACCGGAACATCCTGTGATTTCATCAACAATACAATAAACAATTTCGTAAATCCCTATACCTGTTGAAGGATCAAAGTAAAAATTATCACCATCAATAAAAACACCTGTTCCTGAGTAGACTCCTCCTTCAGGAGTGGCTCCATTCAACAATACCGGAGGATCAATATCAAAAACTTCCAGGTCAGCCGGACAGAAAACTTCCGGAGCAGGTATAACAGTAATGGTAACCTCTTGATTGAGTTCTGTGCTGCAGCCATTTCCGTCGGTTACCAACTGAGTAATGTACGTAGTGGTTTCGTTGAAATACGCTGTAAAGAACTCCGGATTTTCATCGGTTGTAAATGATCCCGGTACTCCATTGTAAGTGTAAACAACTGTCCAGGGTGCCTGGCCGGTGAAATAATTGGTAAACACCACAGGTTCTCCGGCACAAATTTCGGTTTCCGAAACTTCAAACTCAAAAGTTGGTAGCGGATTCACAGTGACAGCAACCGGCTGATTCACTATTGCAGTGCAGCCATTTCCATCGGTAATTGTTAGTGGCTCGAAGGTAAAACTTGCCGTTACAAACTCCGTGAAAATTTCCGGATTATTATAAGCGATGAACGAATCAGGTATTCCATTGTACAAGAATTCAACCGTCCAGGGCGGAGTTCCTGTAAAGTATTCCGTCCAGATCAGCTCCTCACCAAAGCAAAGCTCGGTAGAGGAAAGCTCATAGCTAAATGTTGGCAACGGATTAACGATGATATTGACCAGCTCGTTGACCTCCAGAAAACATCCGTTATTATCAGTAACTGAAATAACTTCATAGGTTAACGTTTCAGTAAGTGTCATCACCCTGATGGCCGGGCTTTCCGGAACTGTAAAAGTGAAGGTTTCCCCGTTTTCCTCAATTGTTACCTGCCATGGAGCAGATCCTGTGAAATAATCTGTTATTGTAACCTCTTCACCTGAACATACCTCT
>RZYY01000167.1 GCA_009930115.1 Sphingobacteriia bacterium
GGCTATCGGTGATGGTGTGGTGGAATATGCTCGATGGGACAAAAAAGGTGGCGGGAATACAATCCGGATTAAACATAATTCAGTTTATTCAACGGCTTATCTTCATCTCTCAAAATACGGTCAGGGTATTAAAAAAGGTGTTCGCGTGAAACAGGGACAAGTGATTGGTTATGTTGGGAGTACAGGCCTTTCTACAGGACCTCATCTTGATTTCCGGTTTTACAAAAACGGAACGCCGGTTGACCCGCTGAAAGTAGAATCACCTCCTGTTGAACCTGTTAAGCCTGAAAACCTGGAACGTTTCACGCTGGAGCGCAACAACTGGTTGAATCAATTGTTGGGGATTGAGTCCGAAGTAAAAACAGACACTATTCACCCAATATGACCGGTTATTTCAGTAAATCAAAATCTATTGAAATTTCTTTATTTCCCAAAAAATCATACATCGTAAGTTTTCTTATCTGGAAATAATTGATCCAGTAGTTCTGCAAACTTCTGATAAAACTAATGCGTGAGTTGTCGCTGTTGATTTGTGCAGTGGTCAGATCGGTAATGCTGACTTTATCAATCAGGTAACGCTGACGCGAAATTTCGTAGCTTTTCTGGGCAACGGTGTCGGATTTTGCTGAAATTTCAAGCCTGCGCTGCTGCATTTTGAAATCCATAACCTGTAAGAAAACGCTCTGGTCAAAGTCAATTCGTGCCTGTTCTACGGCTGTTCTGACAATTTCCCGGTCCGATTCGGCTACTTTGATCCTTCCTTTGGCCAGTCCCCAATCAAGTATGGGAATCTGTATGCCAAGTACCATTAGTTGCTGATCCTGTGGCTGATGATAAACGTCTTCGAGTGATGAAGCACTCTGCGTTAGTCCGTATTGTGCAAAGATGTTGGCAACAAAACGATCGGTAGTCCGGGCACGGTTTACTTCTCTGTCCGACTCAAGCAAACGACGGTCAAATGCAAGCGCTTCCGAATTATTTTCATTGGCCAGTTCAATAGCAAAATCAGGCGGGATTTCAAAAAATTTGACTTCTTCAACCGGAGGAATTAATTCCGTGGGGATATCGTCCTGCAAACGAAGGTAAGACTTAAGTTTAAACATTCTGTCTTCAAATTCCAGTGCTGAAGTTTCATAACTGGCTTGTGCCTGAAGGTAGCCCAGTTCGAGTTGCAAAAGTTCATTTTCGCCAATGCGCCCAAGATTAAAACGTCCCAGACCAATTTTATAAAGCGTGTCGTAGTAAGCAGTATTTTGTCTGGCGATCTCTTTTTGTATCTGTGAGATTAAAAGATTGAAAAAAAGATTGGTAGTGTTAATGGCGATTTGTTCAACTTCTTCAAGATAACGGCGTTTGGCTTCATTGTAAAGCATTGGATCAATGGTTTTCGACCATTTATAGGGATTAAACCCGAATATGTTTTGTGAATAACCCACCACAAGCGGAGTGGAAAGCCAGGCGCTGGGTGTTGATCCGGTGAGGTAATCAATACGCTGGAGACCGGTTCTGACATAAATTTCCCCACCTGTCCACCCCAGATTTTTACTCAGCGAAAGATCGGCATTGGCTAACGACTGGCTTCTTTCTCTGAACACTTCGCTTCCGTCATCCTGGATGATTTTTTCGATCGAACGGTTATAACTGGGAATAGTGCCGTTCAGTTCAAGCTTTGGCAAGAGCATGGCCTCCGAAGTTCTCATTTCCCAAAAACTTTTTAGAAAACGGTTTTTGGCTGACAAGGCGTCAGGTGATTGTTTCTGGGCTATGGCAATCACATCATTCAGGGTTAGTTGTTTCCGGAGTTCCTGAGCATTAAGGTTTCCCCGGAAAAATAACAGCGTAAGGAGTGCTGTAAAGGTGAATATACAGACTTTATGTATCATAAGCTATTCGTGTCTCAATGATGTAACCGGGTCTTGAAGTGCAGCCTTTCGGGCCGGCATTAAACCGAAAACGATACCGACTGAAGCTGCAACACCAAAAGAAATCAGAATGGAATACAGTGAAACCACTGTAAGAATTCCGGTTGTAGTCATAATAATATGTGCAAGAACAACCCCGAGTACTGTGCCGATAAACCCTCCGGTAACACTGATAATAGTGGCTTCAGCAACAAATTGGAAAATAATATCACTGCGCCGGGCTCCGATTGCTTTCCGAAGTCCAATTTCACTGATGCGCTCCATGACTGAAGCCAGCATGATATTCATTATGCCTATTCCTCCAACAATGAGAGAAATGCTTGCTATGGCGCCAAGAACAATATTGAAAATATCTTTTGTTCGTTGCTGTTGCTTTAGCAGTAACTCCGGAATAATGATTCCAAAATCATCAATGCCAAGATGTCTCCGCAGCAAGATACGACGGATAATGTCTGCAGATGAAGCAAGCTGCTCGCTATCGGTCATTTGAACAATAAGTTTGTCTAACTGATTGGTATTGTCGCTGACTTCTTCACGGTTTTGCTGATTCATCAGGGTACGGGTTATCAAAGAACGGTCGCGATATCTCAGCAGAACGGTTTTGATCGGAGCAAAAACAGTGTTGTTAAATTCGCTGACACCAAGAGATTCAGTTGCTGATTTGCTCACTGAGCGTGATTTGGTTACGCCGATTACTTCCAGCCACACATTGTCACATTTGATTTTTTTACCAATTGGATTTTCCAATTTGAAAAATCTGGCGCGGATTTCCGGGCCAATAATGCAGACGGGTGCTCCATTAGTGAGTTGCCATTCACTGAACATTTCACCTTCAAAAAGTTCGAGGTTATATACATGAAAAAAATCAGGTTCAACTCCTGAAAACTTCCCGTTTCCACGTGTACCTGCAGTAATAATCTGTGTATTGTAAACCAGCTCTGGGCTGATGCGCTCAATGCCAGGTACTGTATTTTTAATGTTTTCCGCATCAGCAAGTGTTAAACCGGGCGAGAATTTCTTTTTAATATCTGTTTCTGTTCCTTCATCTGTAGTTTCCTTTTCTTTGCTTGTAATGTTTTCGGTAATTTTTGGAGTAATGACAATGTTGTTGACACCAACCATTTTGATTTGTTCAAGGATTTCCTGTTGAGCTCCGGTACCAATGGCCATCATTGCAATGACTGCTGCTACCCCGAAGATGATGCCCAATGCAGTGAGCATAGAACGGAATTTATTTGTAAAAACCGCTTCTACTGCCGAGTTGAGATTATAGAGGTGTCGTTTCAAGGATTATTCGTTTAACATGATGAGTTTCAGATCAGCATGATTTTCCGGAATTGTCAGAATTACCTCTTCACCCTGCTTTAATCCTTCACTGATAATGATCTCACTATTGTTTGCCTGCCCCGGAATCACTTGTTTTTTTATTATTCGGACACCTGCATCCATAAAAACATAGCTTAAGGAATCATTGCTATGAAGAGCTTCAATAGGAATGGAAAATACGCTGTCGATCTGTGCAGTGATAATGACATTTTTCGTGGTCATTGCAGGTCGCATGATTGTATCAGATTCGTTCACGGTGATAATTACCTCAAAAACTTTGGCATCTGAGCCCGGACGCTGCTCACCAATATTGGCCACTTCACTGACTATTCCTGAAAATTCGCGCTCAGGGAATGCGTCAATGGTAATTTTTACAGGTTGACCCGTTCTTACTTTTGAAATGTCAATCTCATTCACATAAGTTTTGGATATCATGCTTGAGAGATCGGGAAGCAGCGCAACAACATTATCCCATGAAGAAATGGTGGAACCGGTTTCGGTTTTTTGTCCCCGCCAGTCTCTCCGGTAAATAATCATCCCCGGTTTTGGGGCATAAACAGTAAACTGTTTTAGAACATCGACCATGCGCTGTCTTCGGCGCTGAGCTTGTTCAAGTGTAGCCGAAACTTCCTGCATTTCTGCTTTTGATTTTTCGAGTCGCAGGGTGTAATTTTCCACAGCCTGGTTGTAAGCACGCCTCGCTTTTTCAAGATTTATAGCTTCTTGTCGTTGCACGGCTGGGGGTTCATAGATAGATTGTTCGACTTTAATTTGTTGTTCTTCAAGGCTGAATTCCAGATTTACAAGTTCATTACGGGCAGCCCGCATGTTGAGTGAGGTATCAAGCAGGGTTTTAGTATATTGCGATTCGAGTTTTTCCAGCTCAGTTTCCAAATCTTTGAGTCGGCTCATCACTTCTGTTTGATCCAGAGAAGCTACAAAATCGCCCGAATCCACTATCGTTCCTTCAGGAATTAACTGATTGATGCGAATATCGCTCCAAATTTGGATCGACCGCAAGTTCTCAGGACCGTAAATGTTTTCTGAATTTTTTGCTTCTAATTCTCCTGCTGTACTGACATCAATCAGAAACTGCCCATATCGTACAGGAACTTTAATGGACTGAACCGTGGTGTTATCTCCCTGCATGAAATACCATACAATTATGATAACCACTATTGCTGAAGCGATTACAATCAATAATTTTTTCATATCCGGTATTTGGTCACACGTAATGAGTTTAACAAAATCAAATCTGTCAGAAAATTGCGCTGTTATTTATTTTTGTCAGACAGAGTGATTTTGAAGTATATTTTAATCGTCTTTTAAAAATTCGGCCATAATTTTTTCGATGGTTATTCCCTCAGCTTCAGCTTTATAGTTGCGCACTATCCGGTGCCTGAGAATTGATGTGGCAACGCTTTTAACATCCTCGATGTCAGGTGAATATTTACCATGAATGGCTGCATGACATTTTGCACCTACAATAAGGTATTGTGAAGCACGCGGGCCAGCTCCCCAGGTCAGATAGTCATTTGCCCAGGGATGTGATTCCTTACGGTGGGCTCTGGTTTTGGTTGCCAGTTTTACGGCATATTCATATACATTGTCGGCAACCGGAATTTTTCGGATCAGATTTTGAAAATAAAGGATTTCTTCATTGCTGATAACCACTTCCGGTTTGGCTTCGTAAGTAGTTGTAGTAGTTTTTACCACTTCGATTTCTTCCTGAAATGAAGGGTAATCAAGCCATATGTTGAACATGAAACGGTCGAGCTGTGCTTCGGGCAGCGGGTAGGTCCCTTCCTGCTCAATAGGGTTTTGGGTGGCAAGCACAAAGAATGGTTCTGTCAAACGATAATTTTTTCCGGCTACCGTAATTGCTTTTTCCTGCATGGCTTCGAGCAGCGCCGACTGGGTTTTCGGCGGAGTACGATTGATTTCATCGGCAAGAATGATGTTGGCAAATACAGGCCCTTTGATGAATTTAAATTCACGACTTTGGTCAAGAATTTCAGTTCCGATAATATCTGAAGGCATCAGGTCGGGAGTAAACTGAATGCGGCTGTATGTTAATCCCAAAACTTTCGAAATAGTATTCACCAGAAGTGTTTTGGCAAGACCGGGAACACCGACAAGCAGTACATGGCCTTTCGAAAAAATTGAAATGATTACTTTTTCTATCACATCGTCCTGGCCTACAATAACTTTGGCAACTTCTTTCCGGAGTGTTTTTATTTTGTCACCAAAAACATTAATAGCTTCAACATCAGATTTGTATTGCATAAATTTTTAATATTTCAGTAGTTGATTCAAATGCCTGTCATTTTATAAGGTAATTGATTTAAAACCAAGTATTTTCGAAATTACA
>RZYY01000477.1 GCA_009930115.1 Sphingobacteriia bacterium
GACTCGCTGTGGGTACGCATTGCATTTGTGGTGTTATTTATGTTTGGTGGTTCGGGTTTGCTTATTTATCTGATTTTGTGGCTGGTGGTTCCGGTGGCCGAAACCAGTGCGGAAAAGCTGCAGATGAAAGGTCGCAAAGTAAATGTAAATAATCTGAGTGATCGTGTTCGCGAAGAGTTTGATCAGGTGCGTAATTCTTTCCGGAAGAAAAAAGGAAACCCTCAGACGCAGGCGCACACTGCTAAAACAGGCGGCAGCATTGTTGAAAGCGATGCATTTCAATCGCTTATGTATATTCTCGGGGCCATTGGGGGCTTCTTTCTGATTGCTTTTTCGCTGGCCATCCTGGCAGGATTTGCATTATCGTTTTTTGCCGATATCAGCTATATGGTTCATAGTCACGATCTTGGCGTTTCGGCTTCTTTTTGCGATGCAATGTTTTTCATCACAACAAGCCGGTTTGTTGGTTGGATGAGTATCGTTGCCTTTTTGTTATTTGTTTGTATTCCACTGATATCAATGCTGATATTCGGACTGAAACTGATTTTCCGGTTTCGCTTTCCAATGAAATGGTACAACCGGATTGCATCATCGCTTTGGGGAATTTCGTTTGTTGCGCTTGCTGCTCTGACCATTTATCATGTGGTGTATTATTCAAATTCTGTCAATGAAAGTAAAACCATTATTATTCCCAAAACCAACAAAACCATTCAGTTATCGGTTGATGGAAAAACACCGGATGTTTTCAATTCAATCGGAAGTGCTGATACCCGTTGGTATTTCAGCGAAAATAATGGCAAGATGCAATTATTGTTGCAGACTGAACTTGAGATTGAGCCAGAGATGTACGACAGCAATATTCGTATTGTTGCCCACTTACGCAATGCCGGTGATCTGACAACGCTGGCATACAGCGATTGGGTGCCAATGGTGCAGGATTCATCTCAAATCATTATTCCAGAATGGCTGCCGTCGGGGCAGGGCAGTTTCCATATCAGCGAAGTGGAAGTTTATATTCCGGTTGGAACACAAATTTCGTTAACACCTGAAACAAGACAATTGTTGAATGCTCAAAATGAACTCGACAATGTTTTGATGACCTACAGTGATTTTGTAATGACATCTGATGGCT
>RZYY01000478.1 GCA_009930115.1 Sphingobacteriia bacterium
AAAATCAGGCTCCCTTAAGGGTCGGGGTAATCCTGATTTTCAACGTTTAATCGATAAAGTTATCATTTTAAACCACCACTATTTCCGGCGTTTGAAGGATCGGCATTATAAAAATTTCGTAAGTTTTCAAAGGAAGGATTGCAGCGTAAGCCATTAGTAAGCAATACAGAAGCCTGTGAAGGCCTGTGCGCAGGCGCGGCTTGTATTGCGCAGACAATCCGATCCGAAAAAAATCAGAAAATTTTTTCAAAAAAAACTTGCTCAAATAAAAAATGAGTACTTTTGATGCTCAATATTTGAAAATTTGTTACAGACACTCATTACATCAAAAACCCGTTTAAAGCTGTTGCTCAAGTTCTTTCTGAACAGCAACACCACTTCTTGGCTGCGCGACATGGAAAACGAATTTGGTGAATCCACCAACATCATTCGTTCCGAACTCGTCAGACTGGAAGAAGCAGGTATGTTGTCATCTGAACTGTCCGGAAACAAAAAAATCTACCGCGCCAACAAGCATCATCCACTGTTCAGCGACATCCATTCCCTTTTGCTCAAGCACACCGGAATCGACCAGGTGATCTCCCGCGTAGTTAACAAACTCGGCGGTTTGATCGAAGCATGGCTTACCGGAGCATTCGCAATGGGTAATGATAGCCCGGTGATTGATATTTTGCTGGTAGGTAACAATATCGACAGAGTATATCTGTCAGAACTGATTGAAAAGGTTGAGAATTTAATCCGTCGAAAGATCAGGTATGTGATCCTGAATCCCGAAGAAAAAGTACCGTACATGACACAATGTCCTGAGGCTTTTTTACTTTGGGAAAATGTCACTTAATTCAGGAAAAAAATCACCTCAAAACCTTGTCAGATCAGTCGCCTCATTGGATTGCAAAATGTAACCGATGGGGCTGTGCCGTGCCACAGGTTACCAGATCATCACTTTTCACACCAACCACCACCACCTCTTCCATGCCATAATGTCACAAGCACCAAATACCAAAAACAATCCCGCACCGGAAGTCGGAAGTAGCTTTTGTGAGCATCTTCAATGAAACCTGGCTTTTGTGAGCAAAGCAAACCAAAATACTTCCATCGAATTAATCCTGATAAGGTACAAACCCTAACCGCA
>RZYY01000479.1 GCA_009930115.1 Sphingobacteriia bacterium
GTTATAATCGTTCCTGCAGACGTGCCAGCCGTTGTGCCTCCTAACTTTCCGGACGTTGTACCCACGTTTGCAAGTGGTTTCACAGCATCGTTCCGGATATCAATACTTTTCCCGTGAACCAGGTCATTGTACAAAGCTGGATTATTTTTCATAATCTGATTCAGCATTTTTGCTGAAATTGTTTCAATGTTTGTCATAATATCGCTAATTTTGAATGAATAGTGATCTGTGGGGTTGCAGTCCGTCGGCCTGAAAAGCGTCAATGAGGCGAGCTTTAACAAGCCAGCGCATCATACCTTTGTCGATTTTACCAGTGTCGAGAAGCACCTGCAACCCACCAATGATTTGTTGGACAGCCGAAAGTGTCTTGGTGTCATCAGTCAAGACTTGGTTGCTCCTCTTCATTTCCTCCACTTTTTTCTTGTCAATCTGAAATTTGCCGTTCTGAACAGACCCAAGTGTGAAAGCCTCTGTGTGAACGGCGGCCACTTCAACAGCTTCCTGTAGTGCTGACAAGTCCGGTGGTGTCATCAATTCGGCCATTCGCTCCCGTGAAATTAACCTGCCTGATAATTTCAAGTCTTCAGGTCTTAAACTGTCTCGCAGTGATGCTTTGACAATCTTTGGGGTGTCATAACCACGCAATAGATCGTTTAAAATCTCATCAGTGATTGTGCCAACGTCTAAAGTGTTCCATTCGCTGATTACAGCGTTAATTACCGGTGCTCCGGCCTCAAATTGCCGGTGCGCTTCCGCTTGTGCGCTTCTGTTTTCAAATGCGATTTTTTTCATGTTTATAAAATATTTGGTTTAAAAAAATTGATTTCAAAGGTTATACAGCGTTATTGCACCTTCCAGGCTTGTAGTAAAAATCGTTGTCCCGTCGGGTGGAAACAACGCTTTTTGTTCGATATTTTCACAGACGCAAATTGTTAAATTTTCACTGTTCGGCTTTTGTTTCAGAATGACCGGCTTTCCGTTTTTTATGGCCATAATTCTGATTTTTGAGATGTTTAGCTTGCCACCTCGTGCATAATTGATTAGATCATTTGTTTTCATATTTCTTTTTTCCTTTTGGTTTGATAACTAATCGGTCTAAAATTTCGCCGTCCACTCCGATAATATTAATG
>RZYY01000480.1 GCA_009930115.1 Sphingobacteriia bacterium
GATATTAATACAAATCTACAAACCACTATTCAACTTTCATATCAGAATTTTCTGGATCGCCCACAGAATTTCGGGGTTGGATTTACTATTTCAGTTCCCCTGCTCGACTGGGGCGAAAACCGCGCTTTAGTGCGTGCTGCTGAGTCGCGACTGAAACAAAATGTGCTTCGCAAAGAAGAAGTACAGCGCAACATTGAGCGCGAAGTCCGAAACCTGGTTGACGATCTGAACAGTAGCTTGAAACGGCTTCAGTTGCTCGAAAAAAACGTAAAAGTAGCTGAGAAAAGTTTCGAAATCACACGTCAGCGATTTTCCGATGGCGATATCGACAGTCAGGCACTCGCTCTTGAACGTAACCGCCTCAACAACGCTTACAACTCACATCTGCGAGCATACATTAACTATCAGCTGAAACTTGCCGATATTATGCGCAAAACATTCTACGATTTTCAGAAGAATCAGGAAATAAAATAGGCATAATCCCCGAAAATAATAATTGTTATCGGGGATAATTTTTTAATTTTGACTGAAAATAAAAATTTTATGAACTACGAAGATCTTCGCGACTACTGCCTGAGTTTGAGAGGTGTTACCGAGCATTTTCCTTTCGACAAATTCAGCCTTGTAATGAAAGTGCAGGGTAAAATGTTTGCGCTGCTTCCACTCGACAATCCCGAAACTCAGATTGCGCTAAAATGTGATCCTGAACGGGCTATTCAGCTGCGCGACGAATTTCCAGCCATCACTGCTGCCTATCATTTCAATAAAAAACACTGGAATTCGGTATTTGTGCATCCTGCTATTTCCATAGATTTTATGATGGAGCTTATCCGGCATTCGTACGATTTGGTTGTAGAAGGGCTGCCGAAAAAACTGAGAGAAGAACTGAATGGTTTATAAATCAATTTTTTATATTCATGCGATTAGTAATTCAAAGAGTTTCGGAAGCATCAGTAACTATTGATGATGAAATAAAATCGGCTATCGGTAAAGGACTGATGATTCTCGTGGGAATAGAAGAAGCGGATACAACAACTGACAGCGAATGGCTGGCTGCAAAGATTGTAAATCTGCGTATTTTCGATGACGAAAATGGCGTAATGAATCGCTCTCTTATAGAT
>RZYY01000481.1 GCA_009930115.1 Sphingobacteriia bacterium
TTTCAGGCGATGGAGTGCGGTTTAGCTTCTGAAATAATACCCTCAGTTCATCGGCATTAATTCTATTGGCATGTAATTTTAGCTTTCCTGATCCTGTTCTTTTCTTGTCATTCGGGTCAGCGAAAAGACCGGTAATAGTTCCGGAAAGCGCAATCTGGCTCGATCCGGTTTCCATCTCCATATTGCGGATCAGGATTTTTTTGGGTGTGATTTCAGTAGAAAAATTTACCAAATGAATGGGTTGTTGTAACGTAGAATGTTGAAATACAACGTTTTTTGCCTGAATGTTTATTTTACCTTCTGCCTGACTCCACTCCCGGGCAATATTTTCCTTTAAGCCAGTAAGTGTTCCTTTATATTGCAGGTCGAACGCTGCAGTTCCTGAAAGGTAATTTCCCGCAGGAAGCAAAAAAATAAATTCCTCCAGATTGAGTTGACTTTTCAGGGATGTATTTACAAAAAGGTTTTGGGAATGACGGAGAGCCATCCAACCTGTTATTTCCCCGTCGTGCTGAATTTTTGTTTTCAGTTCGGTGAGTTTGAGATAAAAGGCTTCCGGATTACCCGGTTTAGCTCCTGCCACACAAGTGGCAGAAAAATCGTGTAACTTCATTTGATTTCCGTCAACACAGAGCATATCGAAATACAAGGTGGATGAAAAGTCAAATGCAGGTGCACTTTTAACGTTATCGCCATAGAGCTGCCCGTTGAAGGAAACGGTACCCTGGGGCTGAAAGGCAGATAGTTTTTCTCGGAGCCTGACGGGGAAAAATTCCAGTGCTTTTTGCAGCATAATATGATCGCCACTTACGGTTACGTTATATTTTCCCATGGCCTGTGGGTCCTTCATCGTTCCCGAAAGATGAACTACCATATCATCGATCCGGATGCGCCCTTCCGAAAGTAGCATTTCTTTTTCAGGAAGCCTATACGTTGCCCTGCACATTATGTCTATGGGTTGATCGGCGGGAAGTGCAACCCCCGGAATTGTACCTGTTCCGGTTAATTGCATGTGGAGGGTCACCACGCTGTCGTTCATTACCAATTTAAACTGCGATTTTTGAATAGCTGCCTGAAAGGAAGTGTTGTGCATTTCGTCGGTATACAATAGGGTTACCCC
>RZYY01000168.1 GCA_009930115.1 Sphingobacteriia bacterium
GAACACGCATAAACAAGCCGTTCTTCTCTTCGATCAACAGCCCCCATCAAAAGAAACAAATCTTCCAAAGAACGAAGACAACCAATCAAATCATCATAGTAAGAAAGATTATCAAAATTTTGATTGGTCATTTTAATCATCCTCTGGAAGCATAATAGTCATTACTGGTTCTCGGCCATCTCCTGGACCAACATGAGCAATGATTGATGGTCTGTCATATCCTCCTGATTCATTCAGAAACAACACTTCAAAATATACACGGTCACAATCTTTGCTGTTTTGAGCAGCAAGATATGTCATCCAAAGAAGATCATGAAGACGACCCTCGAAGGATTGCCCCATATTTTTCAATTTTTCTGATGGTTCAAGGTATCTACCTAGGAGTGTTGCAGTAACAGCCGTAGGGAGACGGAAGCCCCTTTGGGAAGCAAGGGCGGTGATGTCTATCAATACGCCATCTGCGATTGCTTCATTCCTGCTGTAGCTGCTGATCAGCACCCATTCTTCATCCATATTTTCTCCGATGATAAAAAATTATGAGATATCGGAGGAATAGCCTGGCTCATGGGGAAGGGTCACGGTGTCCAAGGAAAAAATCCCAGACCCCTGGAAATCGTACATTCCAAGTCTCCGGAGATTTTGGGGCCAGGGGCTGCCCAATCATGGGAACCGGGGGGATCGGCCCAGGAAGGGGTTGTTTTGTCCCAAGGAGGGGGCTGGTTGGGGATGCCCGGAAATCCAAATCAATATTGTCATTTTTATGGACATTAAATATGTTGAACATAAGCACGAGTTGCTCTACCCAATTTCAGAAAGAGGATTTTCAGTTTGATTGAAAACAAGCTTCCCAAGCAAGCCGTAAATGAACTCCATCGGAAAATCGGGAGAAACATTTTATTATATCAAAAAATCGAGCTAGTTTTAAAGTATTTCATTTCGAAGAATAATATATCTGGAAAAGTAAATGAGTTAAGCTCTATTTTTCAGAAAAGATTGGAGATTAACGGCAAGAAAACTCTTGGCGGGTTGACAACCTCTTTTGTTAATGATTTTTACAGAGACGATCACGATTGCGATGAAAATTTTGACGATATTCATCCATCATTAAGCCTCAATATTTCGATAGGATCTGAAAATATTGAAGAAACAGAAGAAAATCTAAAAGATATTGTTTCTGCTAGAAATTTTATTGTCCATAATCTTTTAGAAAAATTTAAATTTGAAACTGCTGAACAATGTGGAGAGATAGAGGCTTATCTTGATATTAAGTATGACAAAGCTAAAAAATTTTTAGAAGATTTAAAACGTATAAACAATTTGATTCGCGAATCCTCTAAGTACATACTGAGTGACGAGTATATAGGTAGAATTCAAAAATTTTCCAATGCTGATGAGATTAGCAGGAATATGGCTTCTGAGATGATCCAGGGATTGAAGCGTGATGACGGATGGATAGTTCTTTCAAAAGCGTCAAATATATTGAGGGAAAAGCATCCTGAGCTGTTTGTAGACATGAAGAAATATGGTCATAATTCGTTGAAAAAAGTCATGGAATCATCAGATTTGTTCGAATTTTATAGTGAAGAAACCTTGAAAGGCGGAAAGCGTGATCTGTTTAGGCTGAAATGATGATTGATTTGTCAATTTGATTGTGGATTGGTCAAATAATTTTTAAAAATTGAAACTGAAATTGAAGGAGATGCGACATGGTTAACACTGGTTCAAGAACTAAGAAAAAAGAAGTCGATTTGATAAAACTGGGAGAAGATCTTCTTAAGTTTGCCCAAGATAATTCATCAGAAAAGATGGAGCTTGATATTGTCAAAGCTAAAAAAGAGTTTGGACTCTTTAGGAACATTATACTTGAAGCATACGCGTTCGGCCCAGAAGAACTCAAAAAATACAAAATAATTGAAGGAAAGACGCCTTCGCCGTTAAAAGAAGTTGATCCTCCTTGTTTAAGCGGCAAAGGAACGATTACAATTAAGAAACAATATGTTGACGAATACAACGAGAAGTACTCCAACAATCAAATTGGACCTAACAGTTTATTTGATGTAACCTTCGAGGATGGAAAGATAATACTTTCAAAAAAATAGCTGGAATTTTTCACTTTTTTAATAACCGAAAGAGGGGCTTGTGCTTCTTTTTCGGTTTTTTTGTGGCAAATTTCCAGGCTCCTGAAAATTGTAGATTCCAATTCTCCAGGGATTTTGGAACCAGGGGCTCCCCAATCATAGGAACAGGGGAGATCGGCCCAGGAAGGGGCTGTTTTGTCCCAGAGGGGGCTGGATGGACGTTGGCTGTCCGGGGGATGAGGCTAAGGCTTCCGGGAGAATGGAGATATGCGTAGATGAAGCTCAATCAGTAATGAAACCGCGATGCAAGAATGTATAACAAGGCAAGTGTTTCAAAGGCATCGATGGTGTCTGTATGACATTTGAAATTATAGGAGAAAATGCCCCCCCCTTGAATGGTGAGTAAATTTCAAAAAAATATTTCCTTTCAAAACGAAACAAGTTAAACTGCGGATTGTTTTAAGTGTTATTACGAGATGTTAGGGTATTGCTATTAATGCAAGTGTCTGTGAATATTTTTTACTCTGGAGTCTGTGGTGTCTGATCTTTTTAAACGATTCATGTCTTTAGTACTAATCTTCGCCGTTTTCGGAACATCGAATCTTTGCATCGATGGAAGTGTAACTGCTCCAAGACCTAAGTCACGCGGTTCTGAAAAATGAAATACAATAAAAGCATATAATTTCAAAATGTGGCAGAGTCATGCGTTTTCACCCAATGGGTGCACAAAGTCGAACACGTCAACCCTCGTCAGGCCTACGCTACAAAGCATTTTCGAAACAAGATTCACTGGATTTAGGTATGATTAACTTACTGAAAAAGCTATTTAGGTCAATTGGTGGCAATCAAGAAGCTCAGAATAATGATGTAGGAAATTGCAATCAAATAGAAGTCGAAAATAATAATGAAAATCAGCAAATAATTAAAAATGAGAAAATAAATTTTAAAACATTTCAAACTAAAGTTGCCGGTGTTACTCACGGGCAAAGTCAATCTCACTTGGAGAGGTTGGCAAAAATAGAAGAAAGTTTCGAATACCCGGAAATTTTACTAGTTAGAGAACCTGATAATAAGCATGACAAAAATGCCATTAAAGTAATATTGCATGAATATAATGAAAAAACTGATAAAGAGAAAGAATTACATATTGGCTATATTGCCGCACATGTTGCATCCTCTCTGGCAGGAGATATAGATAATGGGCATAAGGTCACAGCTAGTGTCGATGAAATTCTTGGTGGCCACGACGAGGATGTGCCTTATGGGCTGCTGATTACTGTACAAATTAATTTTGACGGGATGTTTGGATCAGAGAAGAACTCTGAGGTCCAACGTACTGTTGTCCGCGGAGTAGCAGACCGTCCAAAGATACAGCACGAAAAAAATATTAAAAATGTTGCAGACGTCAGAAATAAATCAGAATTCTCTGATGTTTTAGTCTTCGAAGTCGAAAATCCAGTCTATAGAGAGCTAAATCAGTGTATTATCGGAGACTTTGTAAGTTTTTGGCACGACAGTGAATTGGAGAATATCCGTATTTACCGGCGAGGAACAGTTGGAGGTCTCGGTCGGATCGGTGATGTCCCATATGAATACTACAGCAGCATATACGACCATTTACAGCAAAAGTTAGAGTTTGAGACCGAAATATTGGATATAACAACAGGGCGCATTCGGTGCAGATTAGTCCCGAAAGCGGAAACCGATGCGAATTGGTCAAAAATGGTGCAAGCGAATTCAGATCGTCTTTCAACTGAAGTCACGAAGAAATATAAAAGAAAACCGAAAGATGGATTTGAAATCCGGATCACTCTACCCAAAAATCACTCTCTGAATGAAGGCGACTTTTTATATCTTGAGAAACAGTCGCTTACACACTACATCCAGAATTCAAAACCATTTAATATCAATCTAGTAAATGAAAAAGACGAGATTGTCGGGATTTATGGTAGTTTTTTTGATCTCTGTATTCGAATGCTCAGAGCGTTTTATAACGGCTACACTGTGAAATTAAAAATCACGTCGGTCAGAAAACCGGATATTTATGAAATGAAGTATATTGATACTGTTTACGCAATGGCCATAGTCATTTTTGAACCTGAAACGCTAACAACTCAATAAACCTGACCGGTAATAGCCGCGTTCTTAAAGGTGGGCAGCACCTCGGCCGGCAGGTTGTTTCACCGTTATATTTACACGATAAATTGTTGAACATGACAAAAAAACTAAACCAAAATCAGAAAATACTTTCGCAATTCATTCAACTACAGCGTGTTTTTAATGATAACTATCTGCCACCTCTTATTGATTTGCTTCAACAGCGGAAAGAAGCTTTGGCCAACTTGGATGCCCAATATCCAAAGTTCAACATGCTTACACAGTGCGTTATCGTACTATTTTTTACTTTTGTTGAAAACTCTGCAATATCTATAAAACATATTTTAATGGATGGATGCAAAAGTAATGCATTAAATATTAAATCGAAAAATCAAATGGACATATTGATGAAGAACGAGGAAAGATTGACATTTGATGATGTTATGAAAATAACGTTTTCTGTTTTTCCGACTGCTTTTGGGATGACAGGTCACTATGGTAACATAAAGGGAAAGGAGCTTTCTGCTTTGTTTTTGTTGCGAGATATACGTAATAGGATAATCCATCCAAAAGGTATTGAAGATTTTTTTGTTTCACTTAAATCATTGAACGGACAAGACGTAAATTCACCGATGGTGAGTTACATAACAGAACTACAAAAGGTACTAAATGCTTGTAACAAGAATATAACAATTGGGTCAACCTGACGGCGGGGAGTATACTTGAAAACAAGCAATTAAGGACGAGGCATTAATCGGGTTCGCCCAAAAGCCAATGACAGGATAGTCGATCGAATAGATGCCGTTATCAACGAACAACACAGATGAGACCACGAGATCCGCTGGTGTCAAATTCCCAGACTCCTGGAAATAATCAGCCCTGTAATCAATCAAGACCGTCAGAGAATCATTACCTTCCAAATCACAAGCGTCTTTTGGTCAAATCGGTCATCACTTCCCGTCCTGTTTCCGTAAATTTCTGATCCAAAAGCGAAAGACGAACAGCGAGCAAGAACCCCTTGAAAATTCTCAAGTGGCTCTGTTCATTTTGCTTCTTCTGGTGGGGAGGAATAGCTCGCAGGCTGGCTGCAACTGGGGGTGCCAACTTTTTTGTTTGGCTCAGGAAAACAAGAAAGCCGCCCTAATGGACGGCTTTCAAGCGGCATTCAAGAATCATTTGAAGCGTTTATAAGTGGTGGAGCTGGACAGGATCGAACTGACGACCTCTTGAATGCCATTCAAGCGCTCTCCCAGCTGAGCTACAGCCCCACAACGTGAGGAGGGCTTTTGATACAAACAGTGAGGTCTGTCAACCAGAAAATTTGTCATACAACCAATTCTGGTGCATCGCGGGAGTCCTTGCTAGGGAGGGTTTCGGACG
>RZYY01000482.1 GCA_009930115.1 Sphingobacteriia bacterium
AACTATTAAATAAAACATTATGAAAACATTAGATTACATTAAGTTAGACAAACAAGGGATTGTTCCTGTTGTAGATGAATTGCACAAATTACTGGCAGACATCCAGGTGTTTTACACCAATTTGAGAGGTTTTCACTGGAATGTTAAGGGCAAACAGTTCTTTATGCTCCATGAAAAATTCGAGGAAATATATGACGATATGAACGAAAAAGCCGATCAGGTGGCTGAAAGGATTCTGATGTTGGGACATGTTCCGGCGAATAATTACAGTGATTATTTAAAGGTTTCCGAAATAAAGGAAGTAAGCAATGTGTCAGACGGAAAAGAAATCGTGAAAAGGATCCTGGATTCTTTCACCACATTGATGGTTCGTGAACGAAAAGTGCTTGATTTGGCAGGAAAAGCCGAGGATGAAGTTACTGTTGCCATTATGAGTGATTATCTTAAAGAGCAAGAAAAAACCGTCTGGATGCTGGTGGCCTATCTGGACGAATAAGAAAAGAATCCCCGAACCGCTGCACAAGCTTACAAATAAAGTTAAATATTAAAAAAATCAAATATCATGGAAAATATCAACAATGTAACTGAACACAAACCAATCCCCAGAATAGGCGAACCGGCTCCTGCTTTCAAAGCTGTAACGACTCAGGGAGAAATCAATTTCCCTTCTGATTATAAAGGAAGATGGGTCGTCCTTTTTAGCCATCCCGCTGATTTTACACCTGTATGTACGTCCGAGTTCATGACCTTTGCTTCAATGGAAAAAGAATTTAAAGAATTAAACACAGATCTGGTTGGGTTATCTGTTGACGGTCTATACAGTCACATTGCCTGGCTGAGAACCATTAAGGAAAAGATTCAGTACAAGGGAATGAAAAATGTTGAAGTGAAGTTTCCCCTAATTGAAGACATTACCATGGAAGTTGCCAATCTTTACGGAATGCTTCAGCCGGGAGAGAGCAACACAAAAGCCGTAAGGGCCGTATTCTTTATAGATCCCAAGGGCATCATCAGGACCATCATTTATTATCCTTTATCCCTTGGCCGTAATTTTGACGAGATCAAACGTGTTTTAATAGGACTGCAAACTGCGGATAAATTCAATGTAGCCCTTCCCGC
>RZYY01000483.1 GCA_009930115.1 Sphingobacteriia bacterium
GGATTATCATTTGCCTTCGGAATAATAAGATGTACGACTTCGAGATGGCGACCTGAAGCAACAATCCTTTCCAGCGTTTTTTTTACAGGGGCAAGGGAAGACGAGGTGTACTGGCGGTAAAACGCCTCTGTAAAGCCTTTCAAGTCGATACTAAAAGCATCAGTTACCGCCAGAAGCTGATTGAGGGGTTCAGGTTCAATAAAGCCATTGGTAACCAACACGTTTTTAGCGCCTCGCCGGTGTATCGCAACGGCTACATCCATCATAAATTCAAAACCGACAAGGGGTTCATTATAGGTATATGCCACTCCAATATTGTTGCTGCGCGATAATGCCAGATCAGCAACCTGAGCTGGATCAGCCCGGGTCAAACCATTATAGCCCTCCACACCCGTCTGGGATATTGTATCATTTTGGCAAAACCGGCACCGCAGGTTACACCCCACACTTCCAATACTCAATATCGGCTGCCCCGGATAAAAATGATATAACGGTTTCTTCTCCACCGGGTCAAAACTACAGCTGCTTATCCACCCGTAACTTAAAGCCACAAGCTTCCCGTCCACGTTTTTTCTGACTCGGCAAATACCCATTTTACCATTCGCCAGAATGCATCGGTGGGGACACAGGTTGCATTGAACCCGCTCATTTTCCAAGCGGGTATAAAACAAAGCCTCTTTTCTCATCATAACCACAAATTTACAACGCAATTATCCAAAATCATATTTCCAGCCCATTTCTATGGCTCCGGTTTTCAATCGTTTTGCTATTTTTACCATCCGGGAGCAAATGCCGTTGAATCGTACCATAACATTTCGCATATTTGCCACCGGTGGTCAGGGCGTAAAAACGAAGCCAGGAAACAATCAGGTTTGGACAGGAAGTACTTAACCCCTTCGCATGGCAAACAATAAATTCCAACTGACTGAACAAAAAAATATTTGCAGATGAAAAAAATACTGTGGATGCTTGTTGCAATAATTGGAATTACCTCCTGTACATCCAACCCTAAAAAGGAGATAATCACAGAAAAAATTCAGTACGATGTATCGGTTCAGTCGCAGGAACAGGACTGGTGGATCAACAATCTGGAAGGATCAAAACGGGAGCGCTTTATCA
>RZYY01000040.1 GCA_009930115.1 Sphingobacteriia bacterium
GAAGAAATATCTTTATCTTTCTTTTCCATAAGAAAAATGAAGTGGAAAGTTTTATTGGTAAGAAATTTCCTTAAAACAGAAATGCTCAAAATAAGATCCTTCACCAAAGAAATCTGTAATAATCAGACATCCTCTTCTGGTTATAAGCACAACGATTTTTAATTGTAAAAGTCGTCAAAATCGAAGGATAGTGTAAATCGCAGGGTATTTTCAAGCGGATTACGCTGTTCGAGTGGAACCAGATAGGAAAAATCGAGTCCGAAAACATTGTATTTTAGTCCGGCACCCAGGGTAAAATACTGGCGATTGCCTTTAAGTTTATTTTCATAAAAAAATCCGCTTCTTACGGCAAATGCTTTGTCATACCAATATTCTGCGCCTACAGCGTAGTAAAACTCGCGTAATTCTTCCTCAAAACCGTCGGGAGCATCGTACCACGACTGTATCATACCCTGCACTACGTTTACATCAGGATCTTTGCCTGCAGCAATGATACGGTTCCCGTCATTATCGTACAATGGATTTCCGGAGTCATCTGTGGCATAAATGGGTGGCGTGGGCACCAGAAGTTTATTTATATCGAGGGTGAAAGACAATCGGTTGTATTCATCGAGGTCAACAGTAAGGCGGGGTGAAATCCGAAGATTGGTTGGGATGAAGTCGGTTTCGGTTGTAGCATCTGAGTAGGATATTTTAGAACCAATATTAGAAATATTTACTCCGAAAGCAAACTCAGCAAATTCCACATTGCGCCATTCGAGTTCACGCTGATGGTAAACCGAAACATCGGCTGCAATACTTTGTCCGGGCTTTGTAGCTACACCTCCAACGCTGATTCCCTGAGTAAGATTGGAATGGATATAGCGGGCTGCAACAGCTCCTGACCAGGTTTCTGAAAATTTTCTTGAGTAAGTTCCGTCAAGGGAGAATTCGTTTGGACGATAATTCCCGATGGTTGACCCCTGAATATCGGTAAAGGTGATGTCTCCCAGAGTAAAATACAGCAGTGAAGCAGCTATCGTTTGCCTTTCGTCAAGTTTATAATACCCGGCAACATAGGCAAGGTTAATGTCGCTAACAATGGCTCTCAGCCACGGGCTGTAAGAAGCTGCGAATCCGGCTTTTGATTCAATAAATGCATACTTTGCAGGATTCCAGTGCATGGAGCTTGCATCAGGTGTGGTGGCTCCTCCCACATCACCCATAGCTCCTGCCCGTGCATCCGGTGCAATCAGAAGAAAGGGTACTGCAGTAGTGATGGTGTTAGTTTGTCCCAGATAATTAGGTTTTTGTGCCTGTGCAAAACTTGTAATCGCTATACACAAGATGATGAAAGCAAAGGTTCTGTTAATCATAAAGTTTTAGTTTGCTTGTAAAAATTATTCTTTTTAACGGCCATTCAAATTTTATATTGTTTGCTGATTATTTGGGCTGTTGGTTTAAAAGCAAAAGCCTGCTGATGGGAAAAGCAGTGTTTGTTTAAATCCTGTGACAAAATGATTGGAAGGGAATCGGTCTGTCAGGCTATCAGGGACCAATAATAAGTTTTTGTACCATTCTTGTAAAATCATTCTGCTGAGTATTAACATCCAGGGTATAAACATACAAGCCGGGTTTTAGTTTTGTTCCTCCATCACCGGTCCCATCCCATTTGATCGGATTGATGAAATAACCGCTTCCGTCAGTGTCTATCGGACCAATGGTTTTTACAAGCTCTCCATTGAGATTATAAATGTTGATTTCAACAGTTACAGGAGAATTAAACTGGTTATGACGGAAGGTAAAATGGGTGAAATCAGTAAAAGGATTGGGATAATTGTACACTTGTTGCAGATTGATGCTAATGTTATCGGATACAACAAAGTTTATGGTATTAGCGGAAGAATTATTGAGCATATCCCATGCTTTCAGTTCAATAGAATATGAACCATTTGGCAGGTTTTCGAAAAGATAGGTTAGTCTGCCGGACTGGTATTCATCCAAATCAAAAGCAAAATTTTCGTTCAGCATCACTGTTGTATTCATAGGGCCGGTCAGCCGGGCAACAATGTCATGTCCAATTCCTGATCCAAAGATGTTGATCCCGGACGGATCAGTAATTTCGGCATACATAACCGGGTTGTTATTTACCATGCTGCCATTTATAAATGTTTTATCATTCAGATAAAGCATGATTTCAGGCCCGGTAAAATCATTCTGGTTGACATCGAAACCGCCAATGATAAAACCGTTGAAAGACCCGCTCGCATCAGTCGCACTGTCATTAGCGTAAAGGGATAACTTTCCCTGTCCATAGTTGTAGGCAATATCAACAGGAACAACAAAAGAGAAAGAAAATCTCCCATTTTTTACAGAATATTTACCCTGATATATTATCTCTTGTTGCAGGTCGAACTGATAGGGAAAACTTTTTGGATCATTTCCAAGGGTGGTTACAGGGGTGGGTTTGTCATAAAGTGTAGGGTAAATAAAACCATTGAAGCTGTCAATAATCTGCCTGGATGCATGCTCAGCGATAAATCCGCTAAAACTGACAATACTGCCGGCATGGATGGTATCAGGACTGTTATTTGCAGAATGACCGTTGATGGAATCAATGATAATATCATTTTCGGGGAAGGCAAGTTTCAATGCAGGGTTTCCCAGCAGGGTAAAGTTGCGGGTATTTACATTGGAAGGGATTTTCGAAAACTTTACCAGGTCTCCCAAACGAGGATAATTTTCAGGATTGGAACGGAAAAGAGTGTCATAGATACGACGATTGATTGCTATGTTGGAGGTGGCAAAGGCTACACGTGTTGTTGACATCAACCCCACAGCTCCGCCATTTGGATTCAGGATTACCTGTTCCCCGGCCGAAATCATTCCGGGATTGTCGTATGGAGAAAATTCACAGGTTGCCGTAATCATTACCGGCATTTTGTATTTATTGTTCCAAGATAAAATATCCTGCACCTGTATTACACGTTCATGAGCAAGTGCAACATCCCCTCCGTGTCCGGTGTAATTCATAATCAGGGCACCTTCGTTCATTTGATGATTTATGGCTTCTGTAGCATCAGGGAAACGGTCGCCAACCGAGGTTGAAACCTGATTAAAAGCATCGAAGTAAATCTTATTGATGTTGATGTTTTTATTTGCTGAAACAATATTGACCAGAATGGTGTCAGCCTGATAAATATGAAGGTTTTCATCCTCATCGTCAGCAATGAAACAAATGGTGTTTTTCCAATTGCCTGTATTGTCAGGAGTCATTTTCATATACCGTTCAAATTTATCCACCAGCGCCTTTGCTTCTTCTGCGGTATTTACCGGCAGCCGGCCAATTCCAATGTCCAGATTCCCGGCTCCGTCTTCTCCTTCATTGATGTCCATCAGTCCATAGAAATCATCAGATACATATGAGGTAGTAAAAGATAGAGATTGTTTGGACTGAAAAGTCGGGATGAAAAACCGGTTGTTTTCCAAACGGTTTTTCGGATCATAGGAACCATCACCAAAAAGTAAAAGATATTTCAGTTTTGGAGGATCGCCCGAGCGTTCATAGATCATTCTCACAAAATCACGTATAGCGGCAGGGTCCTGTTTCCCTGATGAGAATTCATTATAAATTTTTTCCGGTTCTATCACATGCACACTAAATCCGTCCAGCTCTTCGTGTAAAGCTTTCAGCCTCTGTGCCTGATCCAAAAAATCCGGGTGGGTAATAATCAGAAAATCAACTGGTTCGAAGGCATGAAGATTTTGGTTTTCAATTTTTTCAATTTTTTCTGTCTGGTGAAAAAACGTGTTGTCAAAGGCCAGGTATTCTCTTATTTCTTTGGTTTCGGCAATAAAAAAATAATCTTCACCACTTCTCGTGTAAGCTATGGACTGAATATTGAGCAAATCAGTGATATCCCAGATAGTAACAGGAATGTTTACCTGAGCAAGCTTGAAAGTAGATATGGTATCATAAAGTCGGGCAAAGATATTTCTGAATTCCATTTGACCTCCGGTAAATTCAAGCATACTCATTACGTTAAGGTCAATATAATCAAGCCAGCCGACACTTTCAGAATGGGGTTTATCATATATCAGTTCAATCGTAATATCTTTACTGCCGCTTATCACATCCCGCCGGATTTTGGTAAGCTCGTTTCCAAATTTTGATTGATTACCTTGCGGAACAGCACCAATAGGAAGATTGATAAAAAAATTCCCGTTGGCATTTATATTAAAATTTGAGTTTACGTATGAGCGTGCTGCGCAGTTGGTTACCATAAGTACACTTTGTGTAACATCGCGACGGGGAAAGTCAAAATGATATGTCCGGCTGGTTACTTCCGAAAACTCGTGACTAAACCACTCAGACCCGGACCTGATTAGATTGATACTGTCAAGGCTGAATGTAGCATAATCGTTAAAGGTTGTAATTATCTGGGTTGCCGGTCCGGGAATTTCCTGCTGTGGCTGAATTCGTTTACCCTCTCCATCTTTTAAGGTAATATAGTAGTAATTTTCATCTGAGTAATGGTGACGGACAAATTCATAGCCGGTTCGCAATGGGACAAATTTCCAGATTGAAGTTCCCTGACCATAAAATATCAAAAAATCGCCCGGATCAAAAGTCCCATCACCTCCATCCTCAACATGAATGGCATTCTCCTGTAAATCATCATATCTGAAATCGCCATTTCGTTCAGGCAGCATTTCGCCGCCATTGCCATAAATTCGCAGTTGCCCGGAGCTGATCCCAGTAAGATTCATCCCTGCACCGGTGAGTTCTTCATAAGTTAGTTTGTAAACACCATTTTTTGTTATGGTCATACGGTACCAGTCACCTTCGGACAGCACCGAATTATCGGTGAAAGTATAAGCGGTTGACGAATGGCTGGTTTTTACATCCTTTCGCAAATGAATGGTAACAGTGAAAGCAGTTAGCTTTTCAAATTGACCGGTTGCAGGATTTTTTCTCAGTGGCAAAAGTTGAAAGTGGCAGTAGTCTTTTTTTTGTGAGGTGATGATTTCTGAAAAGTATTGCAGTTTTTCACTCACCTTGTCAATGTCCTGCAATTGAGTTATTTGCAACTGATCTTCGAAAGGTACGAATCGGGTATCCGAAATATGAAAATCGTATGAAGTACCATGGTTTGTAAATGGAAGAAGTTTTGAATAAACCGGCAATGTACCAAAAGGTTCTGCAGTTACTGCATCTTTAAAATAAAGAAGTTCTTCAGGGGTGCTCTCTGCTGAAAAATGTTGCACATCCTGCCATAGAATTTGTTCATGAAAAACTTTGTGCTGCCCGTGAACAGGTGAAATAATGATCTGAGTGAGAAAAAAAAGGATAAGATAACAATTTTTCAGCATAGGTTAGTTCGTTTTTGTAAAAGGGATACATAGTTTTATCTGGTTATAATCAGCTTGCTGACATCGGAGGCTGTTCGGCCCTCTTCGTCCCTGATAAGAAGACGATAAATATATAGTCCGGAATCAAGAAGCCTGCCGTCGGCAGTGGTTCCGTCCCAGCGAAGCGGTACAGACCTGAAGGCGGGATTGACATAATTTTGTTGCAATTCGGTAACCTTCCGTCCCGAAAGATCAAAGATTTCGACACGAACATCCAGATCGGCCTCAGCTTTGTTGTGGTTGAAAACAAAGAAAGTTTCTCCGGTCATCGGATTTGGGTAATTGAGCAGATCGGAGACCAAAATATTGTTTTGATTAATTACCTTAAAACGAATAACAGCATCACCTGAATTGTTGAAGACATCCCATATCTTAAATTTTATCTCATGAAATCCGTCAGGCAGATTGCTGAATTGGAACCGGACAGTTCCATTTTGATATCCGCTGAAATCAGCCTCGTAATAATCGTTCAGAATGTAAGGGTTTTCAACATCATCATTGAGCACTGCAGTGATGTCGTGCCCGATACTGTTACCAACGGTATTGATACCACTTTCGTCAAAAACTTTTGCCAGTAAAACAGGATTTTCGTTGGTGATTCCGCCACTGATAAAAGTTGTGTCATTCATAAATAAGCCAATCTCAGGCCCGGTTTGGTCAACCTGTGCAGTATTATCATACCCTCCTATTACAATATTTTCGTAATAACCGCTGGCAGCGGTGGTTTCGTTATTGGCAAAGTAGCTGATTTTCCCAAAACCATACTGATAGGCGATATCTTGCGGAACGATGAATGAAAAGGTGAAATTGCCATCCACAATCCGTGTTTTGCCGTTGAAAAGTGTATTTTTTCTCAGCATAAACCTGCGCGGTGTGCTTCCGTCGTCTTGTCCTAAGGTATTCACTTCTGACTCTTTATCGAAAACTGTTGCATGAAGCACACCATCGAAATCAGAAACCGGGTTTTTGAATTCATCGGTAACTCTTCCTGAAACGGTTACAATCGAAAAAGCGATCAGGGTATCAGGTGCCGAATTTTCATTTGTTTCCTGTCCGTTGATGGAAAGGGTTTCGATGTTGTAAGAAGAATAGGCCATTTTGAGTGCCGGATCGCCGATCAAAAGAAATTTTTTATCGTTATAAGCTCCGCTGCTTTCCATTTTTGCCAGTCGGATGAGATCGCCAAGCGAGTAAGGTTCATTGATGTTTCTTTCGAAAGCATATTTGTAAATACCCCGGTTGAGGCTCAGGTTGGAAGACCCGAATGTTAAGCGTGCAGTAGTGAAAAGAGCAATGCCACCACCTTTGGGATTAAGGAAAACATATTCGCCCGCAGAAATCCTTTCCGGATCATCATAGCGGGAAAATTCACAGGTCGCGGTAATGAAAACAGGCAGCTTATTGATGTTTGACCATGCATTAATATCAGGTATTTCGAGAATGCGTTCATGAGCCCAACCCAACTCACCGCCGTGTCCGGTATAGTTCATAATCAATGTCCCTTTTTCTATCCTTGCATTGATAGCCTGATTCACTGATGGATAGCGCTGACCACCTGTTGTAGATTCCTGTAAGTAGGCATCAATATAAATTTTATCCACGTTGTAATTTTTGTAAGTGGTATCAATAAACACTGCAAGTTGCTCAGCCTGATTAAGATGAGAGTTTCCATTTTCGTCGTCTGCTACAAAAGTAACCGCATTCCTCCAGCTACCGAATGCTTCCGGAGATGTGGCATAGTGAATGATTTTATCAATTGCCATTTGTGCCTCATCAACTGTTTGCACAACTAATCTTCCTATGCCAATATCCACCAGGTCGTTCAATCCTGTTCCTTCGTTTGGGTCAAGATACCCAAAATAATCGTCTGTAGCCCAGGAATTGGTAAAATGAATTGAATTTTCGGATTGAAAAGCAGGAACAAAATTGGAATTGTTGCTCATTATGTTTTTATAGTCGTAGGAAGCATCGCCAAAAAGGAGCAGGTAACGTGGCATAACTCCTGAATTTCCCCGCTCGTAAAGCATTTTCATCATGTTTCGTATTGCAGTGATATCCTGTGCACCAGATGAAAATTCGTTGTAAATCTGTTCTACGGTTACAACCCTTGTTTCGAGTCCTGAAAACGACCGGTGAAAATCACTAAGTTGTAAAGCCTGGTTAATAAAATCCGGATGTGTGACAATCATGTATTCAATGTCAGTAAATGCGTGAAGATTTTGATTATCCACACTTCCGACAACTTCCACATCATAGTAAACACTTCCGTCGAAAGCAATAAATTCTTTTAATTGTTCGGTCGGGAGGGTAAAAGTGAGTGTGCTCCCCGATAATGAGGTTTCCACTCGTTTGACATTATGCCGGTCAGTAACATCCCAAACTGTAACTGTCGAATTTGCATTATTCAGTCTGAATTCGGTTACATTGTAAAGGCCCAGCGACGGAAGATACCTGAAAGCCATTTGTCCTGCGGTAAATACGTTGTTTCTGACCACATTTAGTTCGATATAATCCAGCCAGCCCTGAGCATCATTTGCAGATTTATTATATTGAAGACTGATGTTGATATTATCCCCGGTTGCTTCAAATGCCATTTCACCTGATGCATCTTTGGCATACTGGCCTTCGGGATTGTCGGGAATTCCGTTGATGGGTATAATCAATGGGTCCAGATTATTTACAGTGGCAACAAATGTACTTGTCAGCTCCGATTTGGCAACGGTACGAATTTTAAAATGATGCGATGCATCTGCTGTAAGATTTGGAAATGGGAAGATGAAATCGTAGGAAGTGGTGAGGTCAAAAATCTCTCCAAACCACTCTCTGCCCGATTTGATCAGATTAACCTGATCCAGTTCATGAAACTGATAATCGTTGAATGTTGCAGAAATATGAGTGGGTGGTTCATTTGATGATGGAATGGTGGTTATACGTTTTCCTTCACCGGCATCTGGTGTGATAAAATAATAGGAATAATTGTCGTAGGCATGTTTTTGGTGATAAAACCTCATGTGCACCTGATCGAGTTTCCATATATCAGGGCCAATACCATAAAAAATGAAGTAATCGCCCGGGTCGAATACTCCATCCCCTCCGTCGTACACAGCAATTGAAGTTTCCTGCAGATCGTCAAACCTTGAAGCAGCATTGCTTTCAGGCAACATTCCACCGCCATTTCCAAAAATGCTGAGGTTGGCAGAACTTAAACCGTTCATATTCATTCCTAATTCAGCCAACTGGGCATAAGTAACCCTGAAAAGCCCCGTCTGAGGGATTTTGATTTTAAACCATGTTCCTGATGCCAATACTGATTGTTCGGCAAAGTTAGAAACTGCTGTTCCCGATTTCATCTCACCTGTAAGGGTAAGCAGTATTTCTCCCGATAACAGTTTTTCGATTTTACCTGATAACGGATTTATGCGAAAAGGCATAAAACTTATAACTGCCAACGATTTATTCTGCATTTTCGAAAGGTCCGCATTTACTTTGACATTCCAGGCCAGCAAATGAATGTCGTTCAGCCACAGGAGCTCATCATGAGTCATCGGGACAAAAACAGGATTGACCAGTTCGGCAACGATTTCTTCAGGATTTGTATCCAGTGGGAAAAATCGTTGAAACCAGGGTGTCAGATTCTCGGATTGGTGATAGGTCGCATCGTCGAAATTGAGGTATTTGGTTTGTTCATCACCAAAAGTCCGTAACACAACGGGTTGATTCCAGTGAATTTGGAAAGGTACAGTTTGTTTTTGAGGCGATGCGTATGATGACCTGTAAAATACAAGAAAAAATGCTAAGAGAATAATGAGATATTTCATAGGTAGTCTTGGTTAGTTGGGCTGTCATTGAAAAACATCGTACAGACAGGATTGTTCATACTCACTATCAACATATTGGCTTTATTTACTTTATTATCAATAATCATCTATTCTTAGAAACACAGAAAAAAACGGAACACTGCACTCAATATTGCCGGAACGGATTTGAACGATAGTTTAATTAAGTTACGATCTTTTCCTATTTTTACGCCCCAAAGTGTTTTTTGATTTCGGTTTACACAGTTTTTTTACTGAACAATCGATAAATCAAAATTTTCAGGCTAATTCATCTTTTGATATTTTAAAAATCGTGCTTAATCCGATCAATCAGATATTGTTATGTGGCAATTTACTTTTTCTGCTGCACAAATCGGGTTTATGTAAACCAATCACAAAATAACACCTGTTTTAATGAGTTAATAGTGAGATTAAAGGTTGCGTCAAAGGTCTCATTTTCATGTTAAAAAAGAAAAAATCAAGATTGTTGTTTCTGTTGTTCTGGATTTCCCTGCCAACAATACAGGCACAGGACTTTCCTTTTTCGCAATTCTATGCAAACCCTTTGTACCTGAATCCGGCACTGGCCGGATCAGACTATTGTATCAGAGCGGGAATCAACTATCGCAATCAGTGGCCGTCTTTGCCGGGGGCTTTCTTAAACTACAGTGCTTCGGTGGATGGTTTTTCGGAGTTTTTAAATGGTGGACTGGGACTTCAGGTAAGTTATGACAAGCAAGGCGAAGCTTCGGTCACACATTTTCAGGTTTCAGGGATTTACTCATATCGCCTGACATTATCCCGTGATGTGGAAGCAAGACTGGCACTGCAGGCCGGTTACGGCCAGCGTGGTGTAAACTGGAACGAATTGATACTTCCGTCCGGACTTAGTGGCAACCAGACCGTAATGCCCGACTTTTTTAACGGCAATGTAAATTTCCCTGATTTTGCTGCCGGTTTTTTATTGGGTTACGACAATCGCTTTTTTTTGGGCAGTGCTGTGCATCATCCGACGCAGCCCGAAATTGGCTTTTTTGAAAACCAGCAATACAAACTGGGGATGAAACTGACTTTTCATGCCGGTGCACACTTTGGCGGAAATGACAATTATCATCGTTCGTATCGTTCAAATCTGGAGATTTCCCCAAATATTTTGTATCAGCAACAGGATGAATTCAGACATCTCAACCTGGGAAGCTATTTTACACTATCGCCATTTGTGGCCGGATTGTGGTTCAGACATGCATTCAATAACAGTGATGCCATTATCTTATTAATTGGATTAGACCATGAACAGTACCGGTTTGGCTACAGTTACGATTATACACTGTCATCATTGACGAATGCTGCCGGAGGAGCCCATGAGGTATCTTTTTCGTATGTTTTCCCATGCAGTAAAAAAAGTAAAAGACCAAAAGCAATAAAATGTCCGACTTTTTAGTTAGTACCGATGTTTTTTAAAAAACCACCAAGCATGTTCAAAAATCAGCAGTTATTCATTCTTGTTTTAGTGTTTTCAGCTGGTATTCTCTTCCCTTCCTGCAAAGGAATTTTCGGGACAAAGAATAAAGTTTCGCCAACTACCGGTTGGGAATACAACAATCCTCAAAATGGCGGGTTTGAAGTCAGTCGTTACAATGAGCAGGAAACCGGACCGGGACTTGTTTTTATTGAAGGCGGTACTTTTGTGATGGGGCAAAACGATGAAGATATTATGTTCGAACATAACAATCCTCCTCGCCGGGTAACCGTTCGTTCTTTCTATATGGATGAAACAGAGGTAACCAACCTCGATTATCTGGAATACCTTTATTGGCTGAGAAGAGTATTTGTAAGCTATCCGGAAGTTTATTTCAAAGCTCTGCCCGATACACTGGTATGGCGTGAACGACTGGCTTACAACGAGCCCCTGTCACAGCTTTACCTCCGTCATCCGGCATACCACAACTATCCTGTTGTAGGTGTCAGTTGGGTTCAGGCCAACGATTACTGCTCCTGGCGTTCTGACCGTGTCAACGAAATGTTGCTCATTCGTCAGGGAATATTATCAGAAAATCCTGCACAGGAAGACCAGGATAATTTTAATACCGACGCTTATCTGGCAGGACAATATGAAGGGCTTGTCAACCGTCCGCTTGAGGACCTCAATCCGGGAGGTACCGGCACACGTCGCGTAAGACTTGAAGACGGTATCATTCTTCCCAAATATCGTTTGCCATCAGAAGCTGAATGGGAATATGCCGCACTTGGGATGGTGGCTGCCTATGAAAACATTGCCCAGCGGAATTTATATCCCTGGGAAGGCAGAATGGTCAGGAATACAAATGGGAATAATTCCTATGGTGAATTTATGAGTAATTTCAAAAGAGCACGTGGAGATTATATGGGTGTAGCTGGTGCACTGAATGACGGTGCTGACATCACTTCACCTGTAGGTACTTATCCACCCAACGATTATGGATTGTATAACATGGCAGGAAACGTTGCTGAATGGGTTTCGGATGTTTATCGTCCGCTCAGCCATCAGGATGTTTCAGATTTCAGCCCTTATCGGGGTAATGTGTTTACAAAAATGAAGCTGGAAGATGGTTTACCCGCTGAAAAAGACAGCCTTGGTCGCATGAGAGTTGAACCAGTAACGGCTAATGAAATTGCTACACGTACCAACTATCGGACAGCCGACAATCGCGATTACCTCGATGGTGACCAGATGTCAATGATTGACAGAAATGCATGGAGTTCCAATGGCCAGCAAAATGGTAACGATACAATTAACAAAATGTACAATTATGGTCAGTCATCACTGATCAGCAATAGTACCAGAGTCGTAAAAGGTGGTTCATGGAAGGATGGTGTTTATTACCTGAATCCCGCAGTTAGAAGATACCTTGATCAGGATATGGCTACAAACTATATTGGTTTTAGATGTGCTATGGATCGTGTTGGCGGACCCGTTGAAACGAAATAATCATTCAATATTAATATAGAAACCCGTTGCCCTGAAGTGTAACGGGTTTTTTTATTTTCTAAATTTGCTTCCTCAATAGTTTTCAACAATCTTATGACGACATCCATAAATCAGCTTTATGAAATCTTCCTGGAACATCCGGTTATAACAACTGATTCGAGGAATGTTTCCCCGGGGAGTATCTTTTTTGCCCTGAAAGGAGAAAAATTTGATGGAAACAATTATGCAACTGTAGCAATTGAAAACGGTGCTGCCTATGCTGTGATAGACAATAAAAGCCTGGCTGCAACACCTAATTTTTTACTTGTGAACGATGTTTTGTCAACACTGCAGCAATTGGCCCATCTTCACCGCCGGCGGTTTTCTGTTCCGATTATTGCTATTACCGGCTCAAATGGTAAAACAACCACAAAAGAACTGACCGGTGCAGTTCTTTCAAAACAATTTTCCACTCTGGTTACTCAGGGCAACCTGAATAATCATATCGGTGTCCCACTCACAATTTTGTCGATTACTTCAAAAACTGAAATAGCTGTAGTGGAAATGGGAGCAAACCACAAGGGCGAAATTGCAATGCTTTGCCGGATTGCCAGTCCAACCTATGGTTTGATTACCAATATCGGGAAAGCCCATCTTGAAGGATTCGGGAGCTTTGATGGTGTTGTCAGCGCCAAAACGGAACTATACGATCATATCAGAAATGTACAGGGTAAAATTTTTCTCAATGCAGACGATAGTTTGTTAAATTCACTGAGCAATGAAATCGATCGTATTAAATACGGAACAGGGAAAAATTTAAAAGTAAAAGGTAAACTTACCGGCGAGTTTCCATTTATTAAGGTCAACATTGAAACAAATACAGGAAGGACTGATATTGAAACCCAGCTCACCGGGAGTTACAACATCCATAATATTCTCGCAGCTGCCTGTATCGGAGATCATTTTGGAGTTGATCTGAACAATATCCGGGAAGCCATTGCCGGTTATAAGCCAACCAATAACCGGTCGCAACTTATCAATACCCGGCAAAACAAAATCCTGATGGATGCCTATAATGCCAATCCTTCAAGCATGGAAGCCGCAATTTCACATTTTGCAAAATTCCCCGGCCAAAACAAAGTTATTATTCTTGGTGACATGCTTGAGCTGGGTGCAGAAAGTCTTGCAGAACATAACCGAATACTTGATCTTGCCTTACATTCGGGTGCCGGAGAGATTATTCTGATTGGCCGATGGTTTGGAGAAACCGGAAAGAATAAAGATATAAATACCTTTTCATCAGTGGAAGAAGCCGTGCAGAGTTTCAGGCAAAAACACGTTTCGGGTAAAACTATTCTCATCAAAGGTTCCAGAGGTATTCGATTGGAAAAACTTCTGGATGTTTTGTAATTTAATCATCAAAAATGGAATCATCGGATCAAAAAACCTATCGTGTGCTCGGGCTGATGTCAGGAACTTCTCTGGATGGTGTTGACCTTGCCTGTTGCAAATTTACTTTTGATGGATATAAATGGAATCATCATGTTTTTGATGCAATTACCGTTTCCTATAACGAAGAGTGGCGTAATGCACTTGGAAACGCTCAGCAACTTGATGCCAGAGGATTGGCCATGCTCAATGTTAACTACGGCCGTTATCTTGGCAAACTGGCAAAAGATTTTATAAATCTTCAGCCGCATGTTCCACAACTTATCGCATCGCACGGACATACTGTTTTTCACATTCCTCAGTCAGGGCTTACATTACAAATTGGACATGGTGCCGAACTGGCTGCAATCACCGGAATTAACACTGTTTGTGATTTTCGTTCCCAGGATGTTGCCCTTGGTGGCCAGGGTGCGCCGTTAGTCCCGATAGGCGACAGGCTTTTATTCGGTGATTTTGATATTTGCATTAATCTTGGCGGTTTTTCCAATATTTCTTTTAATAAAAATGGCCAAAGGATAGCGTTTGACATCAGCCCTGTCAATATTGTTCTTAATCACCTGGCCAGAATGGCCGGAATGGAATTTGACAGAGGAGGAGCAATGGCAGCATCCGGGAAAATACACACTGAGATGCTTTCAGCCTTGAATGACCTCAGTTTTTACAAAAAAAATCCGCCAAAATCACTGGGTAGAGAGTGGGTGGAAGATTTTTTTAATCCATTACTGAACCTTTTCGACATTTCGATTACCGACAAATTGCGAACAGTTACCGAACACATTGTAATTCAGCTTAACAAAAATACCAGCAATCTGCCGCCCGCTAAAATGCTGATAACCGGAGGAGGGGCTCACAACGGGTTTTTAATTCAAAGGTTAAAGGAAATTTCAAAGCATCATATTGTTATTCCCGACGAAAAAACCGTTGATTTTAAGGAGGCTGTAATTTTTGCCTTTCTTGGTTTATTACGTCTGTTAGATCAGCCAAACTGTCTTGCTTCGGTTACCGGAGCTTCCCGCGATCATGTTTCGGGAGCAATATATTCCGGGATACTATAAAGTTATCTTAAATTTCTGCGAATTATCCCCTCGAAGATCAGAAATCATCACCTTCCATGTCCATTTCTTCATTTCCATTGACTTCTGAGTTTCTATCACGTTTGTAGTTGTTGATCCTGTAACTCAGATTGAGCATAACAACCTGTGATTCATGGGTTGACATATCATAAGAATAGAAACCGGGACCGGAAGAAGTATTCTCCCATTTTGCTGTCCCGAAAATATCCTGAATAGATAATGAAGCAGACATTTGCCGGTTAAAGAATTCTTTGCGCAAAGCCAGGCTGCTCATCAAGAATCCTTCGCTTTCACCCTGAGCTGTGACTGTTGGTCCGTGATAACGTCCGTTAAGCTGAATCCTGAAATCTTTGGGCAGCTTAACAATCATGTTCAGACGGCCATTCCAGTTCAGACTTTCACGGTCAACTTCCGAATCGGAAATTTCACCTTCGATACGGTAATGAAAAAGGTTACCCGACAAGTTCATATCCAGCCATTTTACCGGAGAGGTGTTAATCATCAGTTCACCTCCGAGAGAATAATCATTGTTGATATTATCGAAGGTATATAGAAAAGTACCGTCATTTTGAAGTGATCTTATTCTTGAAATTTTATCCGTAGTAACACGGTAATAGCCTTCGAGCGAAAATAATGAACCTAAAGCGCGCTTTTGGTAAGCCAGTTCGTAGGAATCTGTAAACTCGGGCTTGAGGTTTGGATTGCCCTGTCTGCGGCTAAAAGCATCAATGTACATGATAAATGGATCAAGTGACCAACCTCGCGGTCTGTCAACCCGGCGGGTATAACTGGCCAGTATTTGGTCTTTATTTTCGAAAGTATGCGACAAATGAACAGTGGGGAACAAATCAAAACGATCGATCAGCGAAGGTTCCTGGGCTTTGATATTTTGAATTTCACGATAATTGTATTCGCCTCTCAGTCCAAGCTGATAACCCAGCTTTTTAAATGAATTTGAATAGATGGCATAGGCGGAATGAATATCTTCTAAAAAATCCATTTCATTAGAATAAAAAGGGTTTTCTATCCATTCCTTTGTAAGGAAATCATATTCAGTAAATTGATAAACGTCATTGGTCCGGTCTATTCTTCCCTGATAACCGGCTTCGAATTTTGCTGTTTCCGAAAGCGGGTGTGTGTAATCTATTTTAATTCGCCAATCGCGGCTTTCACCCGGTTCATTTGTGCGGATAAAATACGGATCAGAATCATTGATAATCCAGTTTTCATCTGTGTGGTATTCCTTTTGATCGTTATAGGAGGTGCCGTCATTTTGTGAGAAAAAGATCATGGCATCAATTTGGTGACCGGCATCATTAAATTTATGCTGGGCATTGAAGGTTATCCTGTTGTAATTATGTTCCCTGTCAGAAGTGCTGGTTGTTTTCAGATAATCAAAATAAGAAGCCGGATTGGTATAATCGCTCTGGTTGGCGGTAAGTGTTCGCTCAAATTCAAATTTTCCAAGTTCTCCGGATAACGAAAGGGTGGTTTTATCGCTCATCAGATAATCGAATCCGCCTCTGACACTATACCCGCCACGATTCATTCCCCGGTCTCCGATCGATTCAACGTATCTTGTAGTGTCGTTCTGATATGTTTCCTGCATGGATTCGCGCTCTCCATCAAAAGTGTGTTTCCGGTAATTGGCTCCTCCAAAGATGTTGAACTTTCCGGTGCGCAAATTCAGCAGAAAATCAGTGCTATATTTATCGCCGGTACCGGCCGAAAGATTTATAATTCCATTGACGCCTTCACTTTTTCTTTGTTTCAGAATTACATTAATTATCCCTGCCACACCATCAGGATCGTATTTTGCTGAAGGGTTGGTGATGATTTCAATACGCTCAATATTACTTGCAGGAATTTGCTGAAGTGCATCACTTCCGCCCAAGACGCTGGGACGGCCGTCAACAAGAACGGTGAAACTGGAACTGCCTCTTAAACTTACATTCCCTTCAATATCCACCTGAACTGAGGGTGTATTTTCGAGTGCAGTAACAGCAGTTCCCCCCTGCGCCATGATATCCTGTGTAACATTAACCACCCGTTTGTCAATCTGAAATTCTATATGCTCGCGCTCAGCGGTGACTTCCACTGCTTCAAGACTTTCGGAAGCAGGATCGAGTCTGATTTGTCCGAGATCAATGGTTTTGTTGTTTGGTGTGATTCGGATATCGTTGATCGTCAATTTGTTGAAGCCAATAAAATTGGCAATCATATAAAAACGTCCGTACGGAACCTGGGTCAGTGAAAATGAACCATCAGTAAGTGTTACAGTACCGGTTACCATACTTGAATCTCTCTGACTGAACAATACTACATTGGCATATTCCATGGGTTTGCCGGAATAAGAATCAATGATTTGTCCATTGATGATCCCTTCAGCGGGTAAAGCAGAGCCGGATGTTCCAACTCCTGGTCGCTGCGCAAAAGCCGAAAATGTGATTAAACTAACAGAAAGCAGTGCAAAAAATCTCTTCAACATAAAACAATTTTCTTCAAGTGTTAAAACAAAGAAAAATAACAGGTTTTTTCAAAATTTGTTTTTTAGACAGCCTGATGCACCCTTTTATTCCTGCTATGTAATAAAATGTAAAACCCTTCAATGTCATTGAGTAAAAAAGCTAATTTTGTTTTCAAAAAATTTATAACGCAACAACAAAATGATAAGCCTGAAAAAGATAATTGCTGCCTGGAAGATATTAGGTCCCGGGCTGGTGTTTGCAGGGGCAGCCGTAGGGGTTTCGCATCTGGTACAATCCACACGCGCCGGTGCGAATTATGGATTTGAACTCGTTTGGGTACTTATTCTGGCGAATGTGCT
Source organism: Sphingobacteriia bacterium (assembly GCA_009930115.1). Lineage (GTDB taxonomy): Bacteria > Bacteroidota > Bacteroidia > Bacteroidales > 4484-276 > RZYY01. The sequence goes on from RZYY01000040.1 coordinate 17,503, forward strand.
GAAATATCCTTTTATGGAATATGGTCCGCGCTATGCTTGTGCTACGGGGCATTCACTTGTCGAAGGTTATAAGAAAATCGGCAACTGGGCATTGATTCTTTATTTGATTTTTACAATCGGGAGTATGTTTGCCATACAGGCTGCAGTAACCATTGTAACTGCCGGGTTATTTGGCAGTATTTTTAACCTGCATATTTCACCGATCGAAATTTCTGCGTTTCTTCTCATTATTTCAATGATTATCCTTGGGCTTGGTCATTATTCTGCCCTCGATAAAATTATTAAAGTGGTCATTATTGCTTTGGCTATATCAACGGTAATTGCTGTGGTTTTTGCTTTAAACCTCGGGTATTTCGATCAAAATGCCGTTTCTGGACATTTCAACTGGCAAAATCATGTGGATATTTTGTTTCTTATTGCTTTTGTTGGCTGGATGCCAGCTCCCATTGATGTTTCGGTATGGCATTCGCTATGGTCGGTAGCCAAAGAAGATCAACTTGGAAAACGACCAAGCCTGCGCCATACGCTTATTGATTTCAATATTGGCTACATAGGTGCTGCATTTCTTGGAGTTTGTTTTCTGACTCTTGGAGCATTGGTAATGTTCGGCTCGGGCGAAAAACTTTCGGCCGAAGGAACGGTATTTGCCAGTCAGCTTATTGAGATGTACACTGCCAGCATTGGACCGTGGGCTTATTCGCTGATTGCTATTGCTGCCCTTACCACTATGTTTAGTACAGTAATTACCTGTCTTGACGCTTATCCGCGTGTGCTTCGAAAATCTACCGAACTCCTGTTTCCCGAAACACTGCTCATCAGCAAATATTACCGCAGACTTTACTGGGTTTGGAGTGTAGTTATAGTTGCAGGAACGGTGTTGTTGCTTGGTTACCTTTCCGGAACAATGCGCTTTATGGTTGATCTGGCTACTACAATTTCTTTTGTTACAGCTCCTGTCCTGGCTTTTATCAATTTCAAAGTAATAACACACAACCATGTTCCTGAAAATGCTCGTCCAAAAATGTGGTTGCGTATTTATTCATGGCTGGGGCTTGTTTTTCTTACCTTATTCAGCATCGTCTTTATTATCTGGAAGTTTATAATCTAAGTATTTCATGGATAAACTAAATAGAATTGAAGTTATCAGAGGAGATATTACCCGCCTCAAAACCGATGCTGTTGTAAATGCAGCCAACAGAACACTTTTGGGTGGCGGCGGGGTGGATGGTGCCATACATCGTGCTGCAGGACCCCAGTTGCTTGCAGAGTGCCGTAAGCTTAACGGGTGTGAAACCGGACAGGCAAAGATCACAGCAGGTTATAATTTACCTGCAAAATTTGTGATTCATACTGTTGGCCCTGTATGGAGGGGAGGGAACCATAACGAAGCTCAGCTCCTTGCATCCTGTTACCTGCAAAGCCTCGAAATCGGAAGTCAGCATCAGTGCAAAAGCATAGCATTCCCAAACATCAGCACCGGAATTTATGGGTTTCCCAAAAGAGAAGCTGCAGGTATTGCCATTAAAGCCGTCACAGATTTTCTTCATCAGGCCGCTTTACCCGAAATTGTTTATTTTTGCTGCTTTGATGACGAAAATTTTTCTATTTATCTTCAACTGACTGAACTACCGAATCACTTGTGAAATTGAATTTTTTATCCCCTTTTCTTTCTGTCATTCTTCTCGTACTATGCGGCCAAAGCTATGGTCAAAATGTTAAAAAGCAGATTCATGCCATAAATACCGAAAAACATCCGGTAATTGACGGTTTGCTTGATGATCAGGTATGGAAATCAGTTGAACCTGCAACCGGATTTGTTCAGTATGAACCTGTTAATGGTGGTCAGCCCGGACTAAATACGGAAGTCCGTTTTCTTTTTAACGACATTGCCATTTACATCGGTGCCATGATGTATGACAGTGCTCCTGACAGTATTCTTACCGAACTTGGTTTCAGGGATTCAGAAGACCTGAATGCGGATTATCTTTTTGTTGAGATTAATCCTTTCAACGACGGGCTCAATGCGTTGGCTTTTGGTGTTCTCGCATCTGGCGTTCAGGTTGATTATAAAATTTCGGATGACGATCGGGATTACAGTTGGAATTCGGTATGGCGTAGCAGGGTAGCCATTCTTGAAAATGGCTGGTCGGCCGAACTGATGATCCCATACTCTGCATTACGTTTTCCAAAAGAATCCTCTGGCAAATGGGGACTTAACATCTGGCGTAGTATTCGACGTTACAGAGAAATCCATTCCTGGAATTTTGTGGATAAACACATTGAAGGACAGACCAAACAAGCAGGACTGCTCACCGGTTTGTTCAACATAAAACCTCCGCTCCGCCTTTCATTGACACCCTATGTGTCAGGTTACCTCGAAAAAAATGCAAATGAATCCGACTGGGGTTACAATGTTAACTATGGAATGGATTTGAAGTATGGAATAACTGAGAGTTTTACTCTCGACATGACCCTTATTCCCGATTTCGGACAGGTGCAGTCTGATGATCAGGTTTACAATCTTACACCTTTCGAAATTTATTATGACGAAAAAAGAGCATTTTTTACTGAAGGTACCGAGTTGTTCGAAAAAGGAGATATTTTTTACTCACGCCGTGTCGGGAGTACCCCTGATGGTTATGATGCTGTTGTCGACAGTTTGCACCCCGGAGAATTTATCAAAGAGAATCCGACACGGACAAAATTAATTAATGCAACAAAGCTGTCAGGAAGAACAAGTGGCGGACTTGGCATCGGTGTCTTTAATGCTATTTCAGCTACTACCTGTGCCATTGTTTCGGATTCGGCAGGGAATACCCGCGAAATAGAAACACAACCTTTCTCGAACTACAACATGCTGGTGCTCGATCAAAATCTGAAAAACAACTCTTACCTGAGCTTTTACAATACCAATGTTTACAAAGGGCGGCAATACTACACGGCGAATGTTTCCGGCACACAGTTTCAACTTAACAACAAAGCGTCCTCCTATTCTTTTTACGGTCGGTTTAACCTGAGTCAGAAATATTTACCTGACAACATCACCGAAACAGGTTTTTTGTACACTGCACGATTGTCAAAAACCAGCGGGAAGTTCAGGGTCGAGTTATCGCAAAATGTCGAAAGCGACACATACGATCCCAATGATTTGGGCTATTTGCAATCGAACAATTACCTATCGAATAGCATTGAACTAAGCTATAATTTTTACAATCCCTTCTGGAAATTTCTGCAACTCAACAACGAACTCTCCGCCAGTTACGACCTGCTCTATAATCCACGTAAGTTCACTGCCTTTGAGATTGAAGGACAATCATGGGCTACCTTCAGAAATTATCTGAGTTTGAGTCTAAACTTTGAATTGTCTCCGGTAAAGACTTATGACTATTTTGAAGCAAGAACACCCGGACAGCCGTTTATGCTTCCTCCTTTTTGGGAAATTGGCGGATTCTTGTCACCAGACTACCGCAAACCATTTATTGTGGATGTCAGAGCAAGCTATCTTCACTCAAAGCAGTACGACTACACTTCGTTATCACTTCAACTGGAACCCAGGTTAAGGGTCAACGACAAGCTAACATTCAGGTTGTCAGGATACTGGAATGGCAAGAAAAACGATTATGGCTTTGTTGCGAAAAATTTTGGAGGCGAAAAACCCGAAATAATTTTTGGAAGACGGGACCTGACCAATATTGAAAGTATATTTCAAACCACTTACATTTTTACAAGTAAAATGGCGCTCGACTTCAGGCTCCGGCATTATTGGCTTAAAACAAAATACAGGCAATACTACCTGTTGGAACAGAATGGTTTGCTTGATACTTCTGATTATTCAGAAAACAACGACTTTAACTTTAATACTTTTAATATTGACATGATTGTCCGATGGGAATTTGCTCCGGGGAGTGAACTGGCAATTGCATGGAAAAACGCTGTGCTTAGTCAAAATGAAGGAGTAACTGTGGACAATTACTTTCGTAATTTTAAAAACACTATTGATTCACCGGCCGACAACAGTTTTTCTGTCAAATTGCTTTATTATCTTGACTACCTCTATCTGACGAGAAGAACGCATTAATCTTCTTTTCAGGAAATAATTTTTCTATTGCAAAAAAAAGTTGGTCATTTAAAAAGTTGGTGTATTTTTGCAGCCGGTTTTTATAAAGTTATTTTTGGTCTGGTAGTTCAGCTGGTTAGAATGCCTGCCTGTCACGCAGGAGGTCGCGGGTTCGAGTCCCGTCCAGACCGCCGACATCAAAGAAAGCTCCGAAATGTTCGGGGCTTTCTTTATTCTATCTTCTTATTCATCAACGTTTAGGGTCTTTTGTAAAAAGTGGCATTGTTAGCTAAATGAAATAAACCACACATGAAACGGTGATTTAAACTTAAGATAATATAATTATTTCTGATCTTTTACCTTAATTTCGAATTTAGAAGTCCCCATCGTAATTGAACACATTTTAAATGCAGGAAATCAATGATTACGGGCTTAGACGACATTAATTTTCTTTGTAAAGCTGTTCGTGAAGCTTTTTCATCAAATCAACCGGAAATTTTGTTACTTTTCTGTCATAAGTCATCAGGCCGTTTACTTCAATTTCAACATCTGTGGTTTGTGTATAAACAGCAGCAGCAAGCCCCTCAGGAAGCAATATTTTCAAATCTTCGATAAGGGTCTGGTAGCGGTCCCACAGTTCGTACTGATTTTTAAACCGCTGGTAACCCCAGTTATCTTTTTCCTGCCAGGTATGTCCTTCAATGGGTAACCCCAGTCCTCCAAATTCACCCAAAACAAGCACATTGACCTTTCCGAAAAGCTCGGCATCGGGCATTACCGGATCAGGATAGTTGTGCACATCAAAGATATCGCCGACTATGGTATTCCCCTGCAGCTCAAAATTACCACCACTTGCCGAATTGACCAGACGTGAAGGATCATATTGTTTTGTCCATTCTGTAATTTCCTCTGTCCGGAATTGTCCCCAGCCTTCGTTAAAAGGTACCCAAACTACTATGGACTGGAAATGTGAGAGAGCATCTATGATCGACTTCCATTCGCTTTTGTAATAATGTTCCGATTCGGCAGATCTTTCTCTGTCTGTTCCTTTTCGATAAATACCCGGACGTTGTTCCCATACATTTCCCAGGTCGCCGCTTGGCATATCCTGCCACACCAGCATGCCGAGCCGGTCGCAGTGGTAATACCACCTGGCCGGTTCCACCTTTACATGTTTGCGGATCATATTGAAGCCCAGCTCTTTTGTTTTCGAAATATCAAAAGCCAGTGCTTCATCGGTAGGAGCAGTATACAATCCATCAGGCCACCAACCCTGATCCAGCGGACCGTATTGAAAAAGTTGTTTTCCATTCAATTCCAGCATGAGCATTCCATTGGCATCGTAGCCAGTTGATATTTTTCGCAATGCACCATAGGAGCTGACTTTATCAAGGAGTTGTTTCCCACGGTACAAGCTGATTTCGAGGTCGTAAAGGAAAGGATTATCCGGTGTCCATGACCGGGCATTGGGGATATAAATTTCGATTTCCTGGCCGGAAGCTTCCATATTTCGGGCAATGAGCTGACCATTTTCAAAAACCTTCACTTCACAATCGGGCATTTCCTCTTTGAATGCAACTTCTGTCAGGACTTTAAATTTCTGATTATCCCAATCCGATGAAATTTTAATTGCTTTGATGTATTCTTCCGGAACAAATTCCAACCATACCGTCTGCCATATTCCTGTAACCGACGTGTACCAGATGCCCCTGGGCTTGCTCACCTGTTTGCCTCTTGGTTGTGGCCCCTGATCACAAGGGTCCCACACGCGGACTACCAGCTCCTGATTTTTATCTTTGACCAGACAGGAGGTGATATCCAGAGAGAAAGGATCAAAGCCTCCCTGATGCTGACCTGCTTGTTTACCATTGACAAATACCTCCGCTTTCCAGTCCACCGCACCAAAATGCAAAAAAATTCTGCCCTTCCTTTCTTGTTTATTAACTGAAAAATTTCTGTGATACCAAAGCTCCTGCTCTGCTCCCACAGTTTTCATAACTCCTGAAAGATAGGATTCCACAGGAAAAGGAACAACAATCGTTTGATCAAAAACTGCAGGTTGTGGGTTTCCTTTGGCCACAATAGCGCAATTCCATTTGCCGTTGAGGTTTTTCCAGTGGTCTCTGACCATCTGGGGGCGCGGATATTCCTGATGAGGCAGATCAGGATTTACTTTTTCAGTCCATGGAGTGAGCATGGGTTGGATGTTGTTTTGCTGGGACATCAAT
>RZYY01000169.1 GCA_009930115.1 Sphingobacteriia bacterium
AAATGCAGCAATCTACAATTTCCCCGAGTTTCTTGATAATGCCTGTGCAGGTGAAGAATACGCAGCCGACTTTACCATTGTAACCTGGGAAAACGGAACACCGGTTTGGACGGTACAACCTTCATCTGCCGGTCAGCTTGTTAATGGCATCTTTTATCTTGATCCCCTTTATACTGGTGGCTTGGTAACGATATCATTACTGGTTGAAGCTGTTGATCCATGCGAAGATGCTTATGCCGAAGTTGTATTCGAAGTATATCCACTTCCGGTAGTTACCTGTCCTGAAGATTTCGATGTTTGCCTTAATGATGAACCATGGGAGCTTTACGGTGCAAGCCCGGCTGGTGGTATTTTCTCAGGAAATGGTGTACTGGATGGGACCTGGTATGATCCTTCCATTGCCGGAGTTGGAAATTGGGAAATTACTTACACTTACATTGATGGTGTAACTGGTTGCTCAAATTCATGCAGCTTCTTTATTACAATAAACCCACTTCCGGAGGTTACCTGCCCTGAAGATTTTGCTGTTTGTCTTAATGATGAACCCTGGACCCTTTACGGAGTAAGTCCTGCTGGTGGTGTATTTTCAGGAACCGGTGTTGTGGATGGAACCATGTTTGACCCTGCTCTCGCTGGAGTTGGCGATTGGGAAATTACCTATACCTATACTAATCCTGAAACCGGTTGCTCCAATTTCTGCACCTTTGTGATTACAGTAAATGCTTTGCCAGTTTTTGACTGCCCGGCTTATGGTCCATTCTGTATTGGTGATGAATCTGTTATCTTTACCGAAGAAGGTGAATTCTTCTATGATGGTGCAGTCATTACAGGCTGGACACCTGAATTACCAGGTTCGTTTGATATTGTATATGTTTATACTGATCCCCTGACAGGCTGCAGTGACGATTGTACCTTCACGATAGTAGTGAATGAACTGCCGGTTGTTACATGCCCGGGAGATATTGAAGTGGCTCTGGATGCTCTGCCTATTACTCTGGATGGAGCAACACCGATTGGTGGATTTTATAGTGGTGAAGGTGTAATGGGTACAGATTTTTATGTAACCGTTCCGGGTGATTATGAAATTACCTATACCTACACCGATCCTGAAACTGGTTGTTCCAATTTCTGCACGTTCATGATTTACGTTATTGACCTGGAGCCGGTTCTTACTTTTGGTAACCTGCAATGGCCGCCGGAAGCAACTATCTGCCTGGAAGAATTTTTTACTGCTTATGCTCAGGTAGTTATCGAAAATGGTGTTCTTGGAGAAAATGGCTATGAAGGTTTGACCGTCATGTTTGGATTCAATGCTGAAAATACTGACCCAAGCACATGGACACAATGGTATCCTGCCACCTATGCAGGCTTAGGCGGATTTACCAACAGACCTGAATATTCAGCTGATCTGGGTAGTGATTTGCCTCTGGGAACCTATTATTATGCAAGTAAGTTCATGTTCATGGATGAAATCTATTATGGTGGATTCGACGGCGGTTTCTGGAATGGAATTGACAATGTTTCAGGGATACTGACTGTTAACGACTGCACTGTTCCGGAGATATTATGGGCAAATCTGCAGTGGCCACCGGACGGAACAATAACCTTTGGTGACGATTATAACGTTTATGCTCAGGTATTCATTCCTACGATTACAGGAATTGATCCTCCAAGCGGAGATATTAATGCATGGATTGGTTTCTGTGTTGATAATGTAAATCCTGCTGAATTCATGAACTGGGTTCCTGCAACCTTTAATGTATTTGCAGGAAATAATAATGAATACATGGCCAATCTTGGTGCTGCAATTCCAGGACCTGGTGTTTACTATTATGCAAGCCGCTTCCAGTATGCTGGTGGTGAATTTGTCTATGGTGGTTATAATGGTGGCTTCTGGGATGGTGTAAACAATGTTTCTGGTATTCTCACTGTTAATCCTGTTTGCGAAGATGCTGAAATTATCGGATTCCCGGTTGAAGTAGAAAATGCTTGCGCCGGAAGTGCATATACCATTGATTTCACTGGTGTGGAAGTTTTAAATGCCATAGAAGAAATATGGACTATTAATCCAGAAACAGCAGGTGAAATCATCGAGGGTGTATTTACACTTAATCCGGAATTCATGGGTGGTTTCGTAACCATTTCGCTGGAAGCTGTTGCTCAGGAACCATGCGCTGGTGATTACGCAGAAGTCAGCTTTGAAGTAATTCCGTTGCCGGTAGTTGAATGTCCCGGAGATTTTGAAATCTGTGTCAATGCTGAACCATTTGTGTTTGGAGATTTTGTATTTGATCCTAGTCAGTACGAACCAGGACTTTATGAGTTTACTTTCGAAGAAACAAACCAGTGTGGTGTTGCCACCTGTTCCTTCACCATTACAGTAATTGGTTTACCTGTTGCTGAATGTCCTGAAGATATCGCCGTATGTATTGATGTCGAACCATTCGAATATGGTGGATATATGATTGATCCGGTTGTTCTTGGCGTTGGAGTTCATGAATTTGAAGTTGTAGCAACAAACCAATGCGGAACTGACATATGTACATTTCTGGTAACAGTAAATGCATTGCCTGTACTTACTGAAGTTGGTCTGGAAGTTACTGAAGATGGTGAGCTATGGTCACCTGTTCCAGGTAATTTGTCAGCCGGATATGAACTTTGCATTAATCCATTATCAGAAGGTTATGCACTCAACATTACATCACTTACATCAGAACCTGCACTTGCTACCGGATATTTTGGATTCTATGTAACAACATATCCTGAAGGTTACTTCGAATACTGGGATGGTCGTGGTGTTAATGCTGCAGCTGCTCCAGGTTCGTGGCAAGAATGGATGTGGTGGATCATTAATGGAAATCAGCCGATTTTCTATATCGGATACGATGGTATGGATTATATGTTGGTTGATGGTCTGAAAAAAGACTACTCTAATGAGATTACCTACCTTGCACTTCCTGGAGATTATCCTGGTGGTGATTATACATTCCAGGGTGTTGTGGAGGATGTTCTTGGATGTGTTTCTGAACCTATTGTTGTAGCTATGACATTCAAACCATATCCTGTCATTGTTGAACAACCAGCTGATGCTGAGGTTTACTATGGAATGGATGCACAATTTGTTGTTGTTGCTGAAAATGCCGAAACCTACCAATGGTACGGTCCGGACGGTTTAATCGAAGGTGCTGTTGATCCTGCTCTTGTTCTTACCGGAGTTACGCTGGAAGACGAAGGCGATTATTTTGTTGAAGTATCAAATGAATGTGGTACCTTAACATCAGAATCAGCAACACTTACAGTTAATCCATGGACTCAGGTAATTGAATTCAACGGTCAGGTGAACGGCATGTCCACATATCTTGAACTGATTGAAAATGATATTGAAACTATTTTTACTCCAATCATGGATAAACTTTTATCTATCGAATTCATGCAACCAAGTAAGGTTTACGTACCCGGAGCTGTATCCTTCGACTGGAACGAAGCAAAAGGTGCTAAAACCGCTATTAAAGGTGGACAATGGCCAGACTCTATCACTGTTACCGGTTATCCGACACTGGGTACTGAAGTTTCCTTACCTGCCGGATGGTCACTTATACCAGTATGGAGCCAGGGTGTTGTGCTTGCTGCAGATGTACTTGGTCCGCTTGGAGATAATCTGATTGCAGCTTTCAGTATTGATTATTCAGGTATCTACTGGCCGACATACAATATTTATTCTCTTGAATACCTCGTTCCCGGCAGTGCTTACCTGGTAGCTCTTGCAGCTCCCGGAACCATTGACTTCAATGTTCCTTTGGTAAAATCTGCAACTCCTGGTTATGTGTCATTACCAATCAATACAACTACCTGGAAGTCTGTTCAAATGTCAGGTTTGCAACACAATATCGCAATAACCGCTGAAGCACTGGCTCAACTAAAAGTTGGCGACATCATTGGTGCTTTCAACCAGAATGGTGCAATTGCAGGTATGGTTGAAATAAGCAGTATTACAGAGAATACCGTAATCAGACTTTATGGCGATGATTCTGGTGTTGTTAACGGAATTAACGAAGGTGACGTTCTTACTTTCAGACTTTATCGCAATGGTGAAACCATTGATTTGACTGCTACTTTCGATCCGGAAATGCCAAATGCAAACATTTTTGCAACAAATGGCCTGTCGTCAGTTGTTACATTGAAAGCCGGTGCCACCTCAATCAATGATTACACCAGCGAACTTACTGTTAACCTCTATCCAAATCCTGCAAAAGAGTTTGTCAATATTGAGACAAACTTTGAAATCAGCAATCTGAAAGTGGTTAACTATGTTGGTCAGGTTGTTTTTGATCAGAATCTTGAACAAAGCAACTACCTGATTAATACTTCAAGCTTTGGTCCGGGTATGTATTTCGTACAAATCCAGTCCATTGACGGAGTAGTCATAACAAAAAGACTTACTGTTAACTAATAAGTAGTCCACACATAAGTAAGTTTAGGGGGGAGTCAATGTGATTCCCCCCTTTTTATTTTTCTTTTTCAATCATAGCTTTTTGTAATTTTGCCGCAATATTTAAAATGGATGAACATGAAAAATTTATTGACTCTTATTTTTATTTTGTGCATACTTGCTGTTACAAACGCACAGGAAATCAACAAAGTAATAACTGGTCCGGATTCAGAAAAAGAGATGCTTATTGGACCTTGCAATCGGCAGGGATTTGAACATGCAGCTTTTAAAAGCTGGTTTGATAAAGAATATCAGGATTACATTCCTGATGACCTGACAATAAAGGAATTGCGGAAACGAAAAAAAGACGTTCAAATCACCGTAGTCATAGGGACCTGGTGCAGTGATACCCGTCGAAACCTTCCAAGATTTTTTAAGGTACTGGATGCAATAAAATTTGACCAGAATAATCTGAAATTATTAGCTGTTGACAGAAAAAAATCTGCTGGGGAGGTGAATATTTCTGGTTTGGGAATAAGTTTAATTCCTACCTTCATCATTTCAAAAAATGAATCAGAAATTGGGCGAATTGTCGAAAATCCGACTCTTTCAATAGAAAAGGACATGTTGCTTATTTTAATGACAGGCGATTGATTTTTTACTCATGATTATTGCTCATACAATCAAAGAAACAAGGACTTTTGTTAGTGAAGTCAAAAGTGCAGGTAAATCTGTCGGTTTTGTACCTACAATGGGTGCTTTGCATAGTGGTCATCTTGCTCTGATTAACAGGGCAACGGCTGAAAACGATATTGTAGTTGTCAGTATTTTTGTGAATCCTATTCAGTTTAACAATAAAAAAGATCTGGAAACATACCCCAGACCTGTTACCGAAGATATTCGCAAACTCGAAGAAGCTGCCTGCGATTTTCTTTTTAATCCCGAGGTAGGTGAAATGTATCCTGAACCGGTATTTGATAAATATGATTTTGGTCATTTGGATAAAGTCATGGAAGGTAAATTTCGTCCTGGGCACTTCAATGGAGTTGCTGTGGTGGTGCGAAAACTGTTCGAAATTGTTACTCCTGACAAAGCTTATTTCGG
>RZYY01000484.1 GCA_009930115.1 Sphingobacteriia bacterium
TATCTTACAAAACTATAATAAAATTTCGTAATTTAGCTGCATTATGAAAACTTACCGTTATGAAGCCCTGATTCTGGCCGTGGCCTTGGTTATCATGGGATTGTTATTGAAAAAAGGCCTGGATGGATTTTCCGGAAGGGAAAGGACTGTCAACGTAAAAGGCCTTTCGGAAATGGAAGTCCCTGCGGATAAGGTCACCTGGCCCCTTGTTTTCAAGGAACTGGGCAATGATTTGCAGGATCTCTATGTCCGGATTAACCGGAACAACCTGACAGTGATTTCTTTTTTGAAAGAAAACGGGATTACCGATGAAGAGATCAGTGTAAACGCACCTGAGATCATTGATATGAGTGCCGAGCGTTACAGTACGTCACCGCCGCCCTACCGTTACAATGTCACTTCCGTGATTACCGTAAGTTCGGGAAAAGTGGATTTGGTCAGGAAGCTTATAAGCGACCAGGGAGAATTGCTCAAACAGGGCATTGCCATTACCGGAGGTGAATACCGTTACAACACCGTTTATTCATACACCGGGCTGAACGATATCAAACCCCGGATGATAGAAGAAGCTACGCGCAACGCACGGACCGCTGCCGTCAAGTTTGCCCAGGACTCCGACAGCAAACTCGGCAAGATCAAAAATGCGTATCAGGGGCAATTTTCGATCACCGACAGAGACGAGAACACGCCGTATATCAAAAAAATTCGAGTAGTGACCACAATCAATTATTACCTGAAAGACTAAAAAGAAAAAAAATGAAAAAACCGATCCTGCTTTTTGTACTGATTTTCCCTTTTGTGTTTTCACAAGCACAAACACTAGATGAAACTGTCTTGAAAGAAATCCGTGACAGCTTTGAAAAAACTCCCGGTACCGTTGCTTTGCAGAACATTCTAACCGGTGATGCCAACATTTCCCAAAATGCCAGAAACAGGCAGATCCAGGGAAAAGTTGACCATTACTTCAAATACAGGGTGGATGTCAAAGGAATAACCGATCAACAAAGTTCCGGAAGGTGTTGGATGTTTACCTCTATGAATGCCCTGCGTCCGGATGTGCGGGAATTGCTGGGAACCGATGCCTTTGACTTTTCACACAATTATGTTTATTTC
>RZYY01000485.1 GCA_009930115.1 Sphingobacteriia bacterium
GCTTGACCGGGCTGGTATCACTGTTGCCCGTAAGGGTAACGAGATAAATACCCGGTTTTGCCCTGAAAGGAATACGGTTTAATCCTTTTTCAGTCAGCAGTTCTGTTTTGGTCAAACGGCCCTGACAGTCGAAAACATTTAGCAGGCAATGGTATTCACTTGTCTGAACGAAAAGTTGTTCGGCAAAGTACCAGGCTTTTGTCTGGTTTTGGTTAAGATGGTTGCTGATCCCTATAGATCCTACGCGCAGGATAAATCTTTGTGGATTATCCGATGATTCGGAAGTAAATGCGTAAGGCAATCCAATTGCAAACCGATGTTCACTATTCAGTTTAAGATCAGTCAGAATGAGATCGGCTTCAGGTGGTGCTTCTTTAAGCTCAATAATGAAATCATCAGCCTGATTTTTGATAAAAGCAAAAGGTATGGAAACCTGATTGGTAATAGCGGGTATAGAATTGGTTGAGAGTTTTTCGCCATCAGCAACAGAATAGAACCAAGGTGCGTAACCGGCCAGAAAGCGACTGTCGAAGATAAAGTCAAATCCTTCTGTTGCCAATGGATTAATGGTTATATAGCTTTCCTGAACATGTTTTCCAAAGGTTTCGCGGACAGCGAGCAGAATAGTAATAGCTTTATTTTCTTTGAAGAAAGGTGTAGCACCGTGCAGACGTTCCTGTTCAGGAATAGTTATTGAATTATCCGAATTACCTGCCTGGACCATGAAGCCCTGTCCTGCCGGAATGATGGTTTCAGGCTGCAGATCAATATAACTCCTGTTTTCCCGATGCCAAATTTTGGCAACACCGGAAATGTTGTATAAATTCCATGATGCTGTATTCCATTTTAAAGCTGAAGCAAAAGGATTTCCCATTAAATGCCATCCTTTTCCTGCTGCAGGTGAAAAGGATAAATCTTCAAAAGTCAGATTATTGACATTTATTTTGCCTTTAAATTCCTTCAGGTCTGTGTTTTGATAGGCCACCAGGTAGCCATTGCCCTGGAGAAACTCTGTAATTTCATTTGTTGGTTCTTTTTGGTTCAGCCACAAATTTTCCGATTCATCCCAGGTATAAAAATCGTAATCATTCCCTGTGCCGGATGGTGTCCAG
>RZYY01000170.1 GCA_009930115.1 Sphingobacteriia bacterium
GGATAATATGGACAACTTTGCCGCAATGAATGAAGTGTACGCAAGGTACTATCCAAACAACCCTCCTGCACGTGCAGCTTTTGGCGTGGTCAAATTACCCCTTGGCGTTATGGTTGAAATTGAAACCATTGCCATGAAATAAGTTCCGGACAGGATGAAAATCCCAGCCAGTACATCCGGAGAATACATCAGTCAATTACCCGGCAGCCCCGGATTATTGATGAGTCGGCTTGATGGAATTATCAAGCAGAACCCGCCAAATGGTTTTGAAGAAGAAATGAACAAAATCATGACAGATTGTTTTAAACCTCCTAAACTTTATTTCCAGGAAGGCCAAGATTATTTGATGCCATTGCCTTTCATCAATAGTGCTTTGCAAAAGAGTCAAAAAGTGCTGCTTTATGTGGGATTATTTTTTATCTCAGATCTGAAGCTTTGGTTCAGAAAGACGCTGCTCTGCATTGGGAATCAAAACCTGATTTTGCCAAAAGCTCTGTCCGGTTTGAAAAGTACAGCCTGATCCCTTTTGAACTCATTGATGAGCTTAACTGAAAAATGAGCGTCCACTGTTGGATCGACCAGAATGAGCATTCATTGAAAAGTGAATCTGTGCCGGGGTAATTGACATTTTATTTTCAATCTATTAGTAAACAAAGAGAATTGATTTATCAACAAAATTCACCGTTATGAAGTATTATTTTAAACTATTGATCTCCATATTTCTGTTTTTGCAACCCCTGTTAACCATTGCTGACGGCGGAATGTGGATACCCATGCTGCTGGAGAAGCTCAACGAGAAAGAAATGCGTGATATGGGGATGAAAATTACTGCCAAAGATATCTATGACATTAACAACAGCTCGATGAAAGATGCCATATTTCTTTTCGGCGGAGGATGCACGGCTTCAGCCATTTCGGAAGAAGGGCTGATTCTTACCAATCATCACTGCGGTTATGGAGCCATTCAGCGGCTTAGTACAATCGAAAACGATATGCTGACCAACGGATTCTGGGCAATGAACCGTCAGGAAGAGTTGCCAAGTCCGGGTCTGACTGTAACCAGACTGGTAAGAATGGAAGATGTAACCAATCAGATGCTCAATGGCATTGAGCAGAATATGACTGAAAAACAACGCAGCGAAATGCTTAAAAAGAACAGCGAAGAAATTGTAAAACAAGCCAAAGAAGGAACACATTATGAAGCTTTTGTACGACCTTTCTTTTACGGGAATGAGTTTTATCTTTTTGTAAATGAAGTTTTTAAAGATGTAAGGCTGGTTGGAGCACCTCCATCGAGTATAGGCAATTTTGGCGGTGATACCGACAACTGGATGTGGCCGAGGCATACAGGAGATTTTTCACTTTTTAGAATTTATGTGGATAAGAATAATCAGCCTGCCGAATTTTCCCCTGAAAATGTGCCCTATAAACCAAAATCTGTCTTGCCGGTATCCTTAAAAGGTTTACAGGAAGACGATTTTACCTTTGTATTTGGTTTTCCCGGACGAACTGAGCAGTACCTTCCATCCTATGCCATCGAAATGATTACACAGATTCAAAATCCTGCCCGGATAGACCTTCGCCGACAAAAACTTGATATTTATGAGTCATTCATGAACCAGGATGCACTTGTGAAATTGCAATATTCCAACAAGCATAAAGGATTATCCAATGCCTGGAAAAAATGGATTGGCGAAAACAACGGAATCCGAAAGCTCAACGGAATTGAAAAAAAACAGCAGTACGAAATTGAAATTCAGCGCTGGATTGAGAATTCTGGCGCGAAAGGTCAGGTTTACGGCCAAGTGCTGGATAAATTCAAGGAAAATTATGAACAGCTCTCCGGCCTGCAGCTCGAAATGTCGTACATGATCGAAGCAGGGCTGGGAATCGAAATAGTAAGGGCAGCCAGAATGCTTTCAACGCTTGAGAAGGTTGCGCAAACTCAAGATGTTACTGACGAACAGATAAAAACAGAAGTAGATAAAGCCAGAAAAGCATTGGAAACCTTTTACAAGGACTATCATCAACCAGTTGACAGGGCAGTGTTTGTCAAAATGCTTGAATCCTACCGAAAGGCAGTTCCGGAGGATAAACTACCTTCTGTATTCGGACTTATTGCCGAAAAGTACAAAGGTGAAATCAGCCAATATGCTGATGATGTTTTTGGTAAATCCATCTTTGCCAGTAAGTCAACAGCAATGAACTTCCTGGATAAATTTAAAGCAAATAGCTGTAAAAAGCTTCATAGAGACCCGGGCTATGATCTTGCCTCAACCCTTTTTGAGCATTATAGTGCGAAAATAATGCCCGAAATTTCAAAACTTGGAAACGAAAATGACAGCCTGATGCGATTGTACATGAAAGCCCAGATGGATTTTGAACCGGAACGCAGGTTTTTCCCGGATGCCAACTCAACCCTGAGAATTGCTTACGGAAAGGTAAAGCCCTATTATCCACGTGATGCCGTTTTTTATAAAAATCATACTACCATCGAAGGAGTGATGGAAAAAGAAGACCCGAACATCCCCGATTATGTAGTTGACGAGAAACTGAAGAAACTTTATCATATTAAGGATTATGGAAGATATGGAAGCAATGGAACCCTTCCGGTATGTTTCATCGCTACCAATCACACTACCGGCGGCAATTCGGGCAGTCCGGCCTTTAATGCCGACGGACACTTAGTCGGGCTAAACTTTGACCGTGTTTGGGAAGGTACCATGAGCGACCTGATGTTTGACCCGGATCAGTGTCGCAACATCATGCTCGATATGCGTTATTGCCTTTTCATCATTGACAAATATGCCGGCGCCAGTCATCTGATTGATGAAATGGTAATTGTGGAATAACAAATTATGAAAACGAGAATAACAGAGCTCTTCGGAATAAAATACCCCATTATCCAGGGAGGGATGATTTGGTGTTCAGGATGGAAACTTGCTGCTGCTGTTTCTGAAGCCGGAGGACTTGGGCTTATTGGTGCAGGTTCGATGAATCCGGATATTTTTCAGGAGCACCTGACAAAAATAAAATCTGCTACCAATAAGCCTTTTGGTGTAAACCTTCCACTGCTTTATCAGCATTCTGACGAAATCGTGGGAATCATCTTACGCGAAAAAGTGAAAATTGTTTTCACTTCTGCCGGTAATCCCGGAAAGTTGACTCCGGTTTTCAAGGAGCAAGGCATAAAAGTAGTGCACGTGATTGCCAGTACTAAATTTGCTCTTAAAGCGCAGGAAGCAGGTGTGGATGCAATCGTAGCTGAAGGCTTTGAGGCCGGTGGACACAATGGCGCTGAAGAAACCACCACAATGGTGCTGTTGCCACTCATTCGCAAAAAAGTTGATTTGCCCTTAATCGCTGCCGGTGGCATTGGTACCGGACGACAAATGTTGGCTGCCTTTGCGTTGGGAGCCGAAGGTGTTCAGGTGGGTAGCCGTTTTGCTGCTTCTGTTGAATCGTCGGCTCATCAGGTTTTTAAACAAAAAATTGTAGAAGCGGCTGAGGGTGATACACAAATTGTGCTCAAACAGGTTGTGCCCGTAAGGCTTTTAAAAAACCAGTTTTTTAACCAAATTGATAATTTGGAACGAAATGGAGCTTCCCCCCGTGAATTGAAAGATTTCCTGGGATACGGTCGAGCACGGCTTGGTATGTTCGAAGGCAACGCTAACGATGGAGAACTGGAAATCGGGCAGGTTTCCGCGCTGATTGATGAAATCAAACCGGCAGGAGTAATAATGAAGGAGATGATGAGTGAATTTGACGAAGTCAGCGCTGAAATCTGCCGGGGATAAATCAAACAAAAGCTGTTTTTTCCTATTATTATTTTTTTCTGCAGTAAAAAGGAATATTTATTGCCTACAATCCTTTAACAAAATTGGAAGGCGTCTTTTTATTTTTGGCATCCGGCAAAATATCATGCTTTTTTGTGGCAGATTCAGAATGAATTTGAGGTTTCTCTATCTTTGCGCAGTTTTTTTAAAATCTGTGTCATGCAAAGTAAAAAGCATTTCAGGCGACATACCATCACCTCTGCATTGCCATACGCCAACGGACCAATACATATAGGTCACCTGGCCGGGGTTTACATTCCTGCTGATATTTATGTGCGTTACCTTCGCTCATCTGGTGAGGAAGTTTTGTTTATCGGGGGTTCCGACGAGCACGGCGTGCCAATCACCATCAAGGCTCGTCAGCAGGGAGTTACACCTCAGGATATTGTGGATAAATACCATGAAATCATAAAAAAGTCTTTTGCTGAATTTGGTATTTCATTCGATATCTATTCACGTACCTCCAATAAAATTCATCACGAGACTTCGGCTGAGTTTTTCAAAAAATTGTATGACCACGGAAAGTTTATTGAAAAACACACTGAACAATACTATGACGAAACTCACCAGACATTCTTATCTGACCGCTATATAACAGGTACCTGCCCCATCTGCAGTTTTGAAAGAGCTTACGGAGATCAGTGTGAAAATTGTGGTGCCTCGCTGAATCCGACAGACCTGATTAATCCCAAATCCGCGCTAAGCGGTCAGCCCCCTGTTCTAAAAGAGACAAAACACTGGTACCTGCCACTGAATGATTACACTGATTGGTTGAAAGAATGGATTCTTGAAGGTCATAAAGATGATTGGAAGGCAAATGTTTACGGACAGGTAAAATCATGGATTGATCATGGTTTGCAACCTCGTGCGGTTACACGTGACTTAGACTGGGGAGTTAAAGTGCCGTTACCTGAGGCTGAAGGTAAGGTGCTGTATGTTTGGTTTGATGCTCCGATAGGATACATCTCAGCTACCCGCGAATGGGCAGAACAAAAAGGAGAAAATTGGGAAAAATGGTGGAAAGATTCCGACACACAATTGATTCACTTTATCGGAAAAGATAATATTGTATTTCACTGCATCATTTTCCCGGCCATGCTGAAGGCTGAAGGTTCCTATATTTTGCCGGACAACGTTCCTGCTTTTGAGTTCCTCAATCTTGAAGGGGATAAAATTTCCACTTCCCGCAACTGGGCTGTATGGTTGCATGAATATCTTAATGATTTTCCTGATAAACAGGATGTTCTGCGATATGTACTTACTGCCAATGCACCAGAAACCAAGGATAATGATTTTACATGGAAGGATTTCCAAACCCGTAATAACAGTGAATTACTCGCTATTTTTGGTAATTTTGTTAACCGTTCGCTGGTATTAACGGAAAAATATTTCGAAGGTCAGGTTCCGGAACGAAATTCCCTCACTAAAGAAGATCAGCAGGTGTTGGATGAAATAGGAGCAACACCCGGCCGAATCAGTCAAAGTCTCGAAAATTTCAGATTCAGAGAGGCACTGACCGAAATGATGAACCTGGCAAGACTGGGCAATAAATACCTGGCCGATAACGAACCCTGGAAAGTTATTAAAACTGATGAAGAACGTGTGAAAACCATACTTAACATTTCTCTTCAGATTTGCGCTAACCTCAGTATTGTTGCCGAACCTTT
>RZYY01000041.1 GCA_009930115.1 Sphingobacteriia bacterium
TTCATGGCACTCTCGAGACACCTTACGAAATAATTTAACTGATAATTTAAAATTTCGTTAGGACTCATTTTTGCTGAATTGTCGGTCAGCTCTTCAATATGCAAATCAACAACAGCCTCTCTCGGGCTTGTTTTGTGTTTGTTGATGAATTCTTCGGGCTGCTTTGGCCTGGCAGCCTGCTGTTGAATTTCTTCGTCAAATTTTTCATCAGTCTGCGATTCAGCCACTGTTGGATGAACGTCAATTTCGGCAACAATAAGTAAAAATGATTTCCCGCTGATAAAAGTAGAATCCTGGTAAGAATTCTCACGATAGAGTTTTGCCGGTTTGAAACTGAACACACTGCTGAGAGGACTTAAAACTTTGGAAGAGAGTTCTTTGTGAAACAATATCTGAAGAATACCGTAGCTCCATTTTTCTATTTGCTCGCGCTGAATGGAATCAAGCAGAATTTTACTGTTTGGTTTCACTACATCGTAATCTTCTCCGTGCCAGGCGCCATTTGACTTACGCAAAAAAAGACTGAATAAAATCTCATAATCAGTGTAATTTACGAGATATACATCAAGCAATCCCGTCAGCAGCCATTTTTGATCATGAGGCACATAGGCCAGATAAACACCCTTTTTATCATTGCCTTTTGACCTGAATATCTCAAGTGAACTGGAACGCTCATCAAAAGTTGATTCCACCTGATCCTGAAGAACTGGTTGTGAAGGGAAAGTTGAGGGTTGCCGGACCTCATCCATGAAAAGATGCTGTTGCGATTGTGCTGTTTCTTCAGCTTTTATCAGCTCGGTAACAATTGTCGGTATTTCAAAACCATCTTCAATTTGAACGCTAACCAGACTGCTGCTGATAATTTTGGTAACAATCCCACCTCCGTGAGTGTTCAAAAATTTAACTCTATCGCCAACTTTAAAGGTCATTTCTGTTAGTTTTTGCAAAAGTAATGCTTTTCAAAATGGTGATGTTTAAGCTATATTTAATAGTTTCCATTTTTACCCGGTACATCAAAAAACAGGATCATTTTTGCAGAAAGGTTACCGCTCATATAATAGATTATCAGCTTCTAAAAAGGTTAATACAAAACCCAACAATATTTTGAAACCGGATTCAGCCCTGCATGATATTTTGCGTTTATTAAGTAAATCAAAAAATTGTCCGGCAAATTTTCAGCATTCCATCATTAACCTACCTTTTAAAATAACTTCAAGGAGCATTTTTATAACCATTGAAAAAGTTAATTTTGTGCCAGGGTTTTTAAAGAAGACAGGATGAAATGAAAAACTTTTTTCAGCTTTGCATTATTACTGCTACACTTACCTTAGGTCTGATTTCTGAAACCATTGTATTAGCGCAGGAACCCGGAACTTTAAAAGGAAAAATTACTGTACACAAATCAGGTGCACCTTTAGCCAATGCCGAAGTCAGGCTTAATCCGGGTAATCAGGGTACCATCACTGACATTCACGGAGAATTCAGGTTTACAGGGCTCAGACCGGATAATTATCAGGTTACGGTCAACCATGTTGGTTATTCAAAATTCAACCAGACGATTAAGATACCGAAAGAAAAAGGTGCGTACCTGGAAATTCATTTACAGAAAGAAGTTAAATCACTGACAGGGATAGAGATTATTGCTGAGCCGGAGCACTTTGAGCCGTATCTGAAATCAATTATTACCGGAAAAATTATCGAAAGAATGCCGGCCAGGGATGTAGGAGATTTTCTGAGAGCTACACCAAATGTGGCCGGTGTGCGGAAAGGAGCCACCAACGTTGATCCGGTAGTCAGAGGAATGAAAGCCGGTCAGCTCAATGTGCAACTCAACTACGGGCATAAAATCGAAGGAGGATGTCCCAACCGGATGGACCCCGCTTCATCGCATGTTGACGTCAACGACATTTCGAAAATTGAAATCATTAAAGGTCCTTATGCTCTAAGGTACGGGCCTGCGTTTGGCGGTGTCCTGAACCTGGTCACTGAAAAAGCTGTTCCTTCAAAACAATTTTATTTAAAGTTCAAAGCCATCAAAGGATGGGAAAGCAACTGGAATGGAGATAAGGAACACGTTACGATAACAGGCGGGAACCAACATGTTTATTTTGCACTGACCGGAAATAATCAGGATTATGGTGATTACAGCGCAGGAAACGGGCAGGTAGTAAAATCATCGTTCAAAAAATATAACTTCTCCGGAGAGCTGGGAATCTGCCCGGCAAACCATCATGAACTAAAATTTACTTTTAAGGATTCGCATGGCCGTGACATCCGGTTTCCTGCATTGGCAATGGACGAACGTGAAGACAATACCCAAATGATGTCAGCTGCTTATCATTTCAATAGTTCTGAAGGGAAAATCCAATCAGTGGATGCTAAAATATACCGATCAGTTGTTTATCACGAAATGGACAACAAGTGGCGATCCTTTTCAGACACTGTTGTCGCCATCTCAATCGTGGACGCACTGACAACCGGCGGGCGGGCAGAATTCGGAATCAGTCTCAACCGGTCCAAATTACTTATCGGAATAGACATAGAACACATTTTTAAGGACGGTGAACGCACCAAATACCTGATTCTCCAGCCGGAAATGCCGATAAAAACTGAACCCCTGTGGCAGCATGCGGTAATTCGGAATCAGGGCATCTTTACTGAATACCGTATCGATCATTCGGAAAAAATGAACTTTACTCTGGCCGGAAGAGTGGATATCAACAACGCTTCTTCCGATCCCATGCATCTTGAAAATATGAATGGAAATCCGCTTTATCACAACGAAAATGTTGATGCCGAATTTCTGAACATCAGTGTAAGTGCAGGAGTAAAATATCGTCTCAATGACCAAGTGTCGGTTGATCTGGCAGCCGGTCGGGGAGTCAGAAGCCCTGATATGGTTGAGCGTTATATTATTCTTTTGCCAGTTGGTTACGACAATTACGATTATCTCGGCAATCCCCTGATCAAACCCGAAAACAATCACCAGGCCGATCTTACGGTAAATTTTAACTCAGAAAATTTTGGAAAGTTATCCGCTAATTTGTTTTATTCCTTTATTACCGATTACATTTCCGGACAAAAAGTCCCTCCTTCGGAGCTCATGCCACAGTCAGCAGGTGTACTGGGAGTAAAGCGGTTTACAAATCTCGACAAAGTACATTTATATGGATTCGAAGTTCAGATGAATTCGCCGCTAAAAAAACGCTGGCAGGTCTCAGCATCGGTTGCACTTACAGCCGGAATTAACCCTGAAGCAATACACTATATTGTCGAAAACGGAAATGTTACCGGCTCCGAAATCGTAAAAAATGATCCTCTTCCTGAAATACCCCCGCTCGAAGTCAACCTGAAAACCGGATACAAATTTTTCGAAAATCGTTTTGTTCCTGAAATTAATATCCGGCTGGTTGCTCCCCAAAATCAGATTTCACAGGCATATGACGAGATCTCTACTCCGGGATTTTTAATCACCGGATTAAATTTGTATTATAAATACAACAACTACTTGTCATTGTCGGGAGGGATAAACAATTTGTTCGACAAGACTTATTATGAACATTTAAACCGCAGAATAATCGGTTCGAAAGCTTCGATGTATGAACCGGGAAGAATATTTTATCTCAATCTGATCCTGAATATTTAACTCCCTGATGGTTGTCTAAAGATTTTCTGAACGGACTAAAGTTTCATAATCCGGAATATCGTCCAAAAACTCATAAGAAGCTTCATCCAGATTGATTTTACAGCAAATTTGCACCAGGCCGTTTGTAACAACCAGGAAAGGGACTCTCATTGTCAGATTGTATCTTGCCACCTGATCAAAAACCTTTTGGGTTATCTGCACCGAAGCTGCCTTGCACTCTGCCATCAACAGGGGTTTTCCATTGCCTGAATAAACTAGAATATCTGCCCGTTTATTCATCCTGTTGTAAATCAAAGTCTTCTCAACTGCAATCATCCATAAAGGAACATTTTTTTCAGTATTCAGATAATGGATAAAATGCTGCCTTACCCATTCTTCAGGTGTCAAAGCAACAAATTTACGCCGAATGACATCAAAAATCTCCTCTTTTCCTTTGGTATTTCGGGTGGTAAACTGATAGAAAGGCAAATTGAGCTGTTCCATATATCAGAGAAATCAGGCTTCAAAATTAATTAATCGGTCTTTTTCTCGTACTTTTGCAAACTAAAACTTCATCAGATGAAGACAAAAAAAGAGATAGTGCTCAACTGGCTGCCGCGATACACGGGCATTCCGCTTGAAAATTTCGGGGAGTATATTTTACTGGTTAACTTCAGCAAATATCTTGAACTTTTTGCTGAATGGAACGGAGTTGAAATATCAGGGCAAGACAGGCCGATGCCCAGCGCCACTGCAGGAAACATTACCATGATAAAATTCGGCATGGGTAGTGCAAATGCAGCTATCATTATGGATCTGCTCAGCGCCATCAAACCAAAAGCAGCGCTATTTCTGGGAAAATGTGGCGGACTTAAGAAGAAAAACCAGCTTGGTGATCTCATTCTCCCCATTGCCGCCATTCGTGGTGATGGTACTTCAAACGATTATTTTGCCCCCGAAGTACCTGCGCTGCCGGCATTTAGTCTTCAAAAAGCTATCTCAACTTCCATACGCGAGTATGGCCGCGATTACTGGACCGGAACAGTGTATACCACCAACCGGCGGGTTTGGGAACATGACGAAAAATTCAAAAAACAACTTCGCTCCACCCGCTCCATGGCCATTGATATGGAAACCGCAACCATTTTTATTGTCGGATTTGCCAATCAGATTCCCACCGGAGCACTTTTGCTGGTCTCTGACCAGCCAATGATTTCTTCCGGAGTCAAAACCGAATCAAGCGACCACATGGTCACTGAAAATTATCTCGAAACTCATCTGAACATCGGCATAGACTCCCTAAAACAATTGATCGAAAACCGGCTTACCGTTAAACATCTGCGCTTTTAATTCTTCAGGCGAATGGAATACAAAGACATCATCCGTGATATCAAAAACAAAATTTTCTATCCGGTGTATTTCCTCACCGGTGAAGAACCTTTTTTTATTGATAAAATAAGCAAACTTATAGAAACTACCGTTCTCTCAGAAGATGAAAAAGAATTCAACCAGGCAATCGTCTATGGCCGCGATGTTACCATCAGCCAAATTATATCGATGGCAAAAGAATATCCGGTTTTTGGCAATTATCGCGTTATCATAGTCCGGGAAGCACAAAATTTAAAAAATCTTGATAAAGACGAATTGTTGCTGTCTTATTTAATCAAACCAGTTAATACTACCCTGCTGGTGTTCGATTACAAATATAAAAAACTGGATGGTCGAACAAAAATAGCCGGCCAGATAAAAAAAACAGGAGTCTTGTTTGAATCAAAAAAAATCTACGACAATCAGGTTCAAACATTTATTGAAACCATGATTCAGCAACTGGGATTTGTCATCTCACACCAAGCTTCGCTGATAATGGCCGAAAATATAGGGAACGACCTGTCACGCATCGAAAATGAAGTGAAGAAGCTGGTCATCAATGTTAACCCTGCCGAAAATATTACACCGGATATCGTTGAAAAAAATATTGGCATCAGCAAGGAATTCAACATCTTTGAACTTCAGAATGCTCTTGGCTGTCGCGATATTCTCAAAGCCAACCGTATTGTCAACTATTTTGCATCGAATCCCAAAGATAATCCGGCCGCTAAGGTTATCATTATGCTTTTTCAATATTTCCGTAAGCTATTCCTGTACGCATCACTTAAAAATAAATCGGATCAAAATGCAGCAGCAGTGCTTGGTGTCAAACAGTTTTTTATCAAGGATTATAAAATTGCCTGTGCAAATTACAATATGAGCCGGATAAGACAAATCATTGCACTGCTAAGAGAATATGATCAGCGATCAAAGGGCGTTGACAGTGCTCCGACTGAAGATGGCGAGATACTAAAGGAACTTGTATATAAAATCCTCCATTGAACCGATCAATTCAAGCAAACTTTCCGGCTTACAAAACCTGAATTATAATAATGCTTTCATGGATATCATTCAGAAATACTTCCCCGGGCTTTCATCGAAACAGCAAGATCAATTTTCGAGACTTCAAGACCTTTACGAAGATTTGAACCGGAAAATTAATGTCATATCACGAAAAGATATCGATAACCTTTATGAACGACATGTATTGCACTCCCTTGCCATAGCCCGCATACTTTCATTCAATCCTGGTGCAAAAGTACTTGATGCCGGTACAGGCGGAGGATTTCCGGGCATTCCACTCGCTGTTCTTTTCCCTGAAACCCGCTTTCATCTGGTCGATTCTGTTGGTAAAAAAATCAGAGGTATTCAACAAATTGCAGATAAATTAGGCCTAAAACATGTTACCACACAACAAATCAGAATGGAAGATATCGGAGACACATTTGATTTTATTGTCAGCCGCGCAGTAGCTACTATCCCGCAGATGCTGGAATGGACCAGGGGCAAAATTAAATCAGGTGGTCAGCATGCTCTGCCCAACGGGTTGCTCTACCTCAAAGGCGGCGATTTCAGCAATGAATTGCAGACAGTAAATCTGAAATATTCTATCTGGCAGATACAGGATTTTTTCGAAGAAGAGTTTTTTCAAACTAAGAAACTGATTCATCTCTGGTAAATCTGTGCTTTCTGCCTGGCCGATTTTTAGTATTTGGTTAATTTCGCAGTCACCAATAACAAAAAATATTGAAAAGAGCTATTGTTTCGGTAATCAACGACCTGGTAACCGACCGCCGGGTTGATAAAACCTGCAACACACTGGTTGATCTGAGTTTTGACGTGCTGCTGATTGGCAGAAAACTGCCCGATAGCCTCCCGCTCGAACCGAGGCGATATCATACTCACCGCATGAATCTGCTCTTCGTGAAAGGCCCGCTGTTTTATGCAGAATACAATATCCGGCTTTTTTTCCTTTTACTTGGAAAAAAATCCAGCCTTCTTTTTTCAAATGACCTCGACACGCTGTTACCAAATTATGTCGTTTCATTGCTGAAACGTGTTCCACTTGTTTACGACAGCCATGAATATTTCACCGAAACACCGGAGCTGGTGAACCGAAAACTGGTTCAGTCCGTTTGGAAAACCATCGAAAAAATGATATTTCCAAAGCTTCAGGATATCATCACGGTTAATGATTCGATTGCATATCTTTTTCGTAAAAAATACAATAAAGAAGTCAGGGTGGTTAGAAACATTCCGCCTGCAGCCAGAATTTCACCACTGAAAAGCCGGCAGGAATTAGGTCTGCCCGGCAATCGTCCGGTAATTCTTTTACAGGGTGCCGGTATTAATATTCAACGGGGAGCCGAAGAACTGGTTCAGGCCATGCAATTTCTCCCTGAAGTTTTTCTTCTGATCATAGGCGGAGGTGATGTTATCAGTCAACTCAAACAAATGCGCACAGAGCTGAAACTTGAGAACACAATCATGATTCTGCCAAAAATGCCCTTCGACCAGCTATTCTATTACACAGCCAGCGCCGATCTGGGACTCACTCTCGATAAGGACACCAACATCAATTATCGCTATTCATTGCCAAACAAACTTTTCGATTATATTCACGCCGGATTACCGGTACTTGCTTCCCCTCTGACCGAAATAAAAAAAATAATTGACACCTACCAGATTGGCGAAACGATAGAAAGTCATCAGCCAGAGCAACTTGCAATGAAAATTACTTCCATGCTTTCAAATAAAAAAATGTTGGAAACTTATCATCAGAATTGTCTGAAAGCTGCTAAAATACTTACCTGGGAAAATGAAAAAATAGTATTGACTGAAATCCTAAAAAAATATGTCTGACAAGCATTTACATATCGTATCCTTTGACGTACCTTACCCTCCAAATTACGGCGGTGTTCAGGATGTTTATTACAAACTTGTTGCACTTAAAAAAGCCGGAGTAAACATTCATCTGCATTGTTTCAAATATGGACGCGGCCCTGCACCTGAGCTGAACGAATTATGCACTGAAGTAAATTACTATCCCCGAAAAACGGGGATATGGTTCTCACTCGGCATTCGTCCTTATATTGTTCAAAGCCGAAAATCAAAAGAGCTCATTCAGCGTTTGGAAAAGGACAACTACCCGATTCTTTTCGAGGGATTACATTCCTGCTATTTATTGAGTGACAACCGCCTGAAAGGCCGAAAAAAGATTTATCGTGAAAGCAATATTGAGCATCAGTACTATTACCACCTGTTCAAAGCTGAACGAAATCTTTTGCGAAAGTTCTATTTTGTTTCGGCCAGTTTAAAGCTGCTCCTGTTTCAGAGAATCCTGAAACATGCAACACTGATGCTCGTGGTATCGCAGGATGACACCGAATATCTCCAGCAGAAATTCAGAAGTCAGCGGGTAATTTATTTGCCAAGCTTTCATGCTAATGAAGAATTTTCAGCTCTTCCCGGAAAAGGAGATTATGCACTTTACCATGGGAAACTTTCGGTTTCCGAAAATCAGGAAGCTGCACGTTTTCTGATTGAAAAAGTTTTTTCGGAACTGGATCACAAACTGGTTATTGCAGGTCTTGACCCTCCTGACCATATCATCAGACTGGCAAAATCTTATCCTAATGTTGAGGTGGTTTCCAATCCCGATGACGAATCAATGTCAAACCTTATCCGTAACGCTCAGGTGAATGTTCTGGTAACTTTCCAGCCAACCGGATTAAAATTGAAACTTCTCAACACACTTTATCAAGGCAGATTCTGTGTGGCAAACCCTGAAATGCTTGCCGGAACAGGACTTTGCCGGTTATGTGAAGTTGCCAGGGGAATTGATCAACTGAAGGAAAAAATCAATCAGGCCTTCAGCAAAGAATTTGATGTTGCTGAGGTTGAAAATCGCAGAAAAATACTTGAAAAAAATTACTCCAACCAGGCTAAAGCCGAACGACTGATTAATCTGATTTTTTGCTGAAATCAGAACACATGACCTGTGGTTTTATTCCAGCAGTAATTTGACCGTTTGTTGTCGGTTACCGGCAGTTATTCTTGCCATATAAACACCCGGAATCATTGTTTTGTAGGGATTCCATTCAAGAACCTGTGAAACAGACGTAATCTTATGTTTTACCTCTGTAACCAACTGCCCCTGTATATTGTATATACTTAACTGGATATCACCCTGGTTTTCAGGCATAAAAACAAAATTGACAGCCCCGTTTGACGGATTTGGATAAACCCGGAACAAATCTGACCAACCTGTCATTTCGGTCTCGTCAACGGAAGTATTCAGCCATTCCGGTTTTTCAATCAGCATGGTTGAAAAAAGTCTGTATTCGCCCGGAGCAAGTGTTACCGACTGACTGGTATTTGGCACATTGAACTCAGACTGGCTGTAAAACTCATGCCAGGTACCAGTAACAGGCCAGCTTGGAGTAATTGTTGCATCGGTCACACCAAAATTACCCACTACTACAACATCCATCGAAGCATGCCTTAAAACAATATATTTATTGGCGCCTGCCAGGTTTAAAGTGTAATCATCCGTTCTGAACACCTGATAATTCTTTTTTAAATCGGTCAATGCCGAAAAAACATTGAAGAGATATTCCCTTCTCCAATCATCAAGATAATACCAGCGAATAGGTTTCTGACCGGTACGTCCGTTGAACTCAATATCCACATCATAGCCATATTCTCCAAACTGCCAGATCATTTTCGGACCTGGAATTGTAAAGAAAAAGTTGGCTGCCAGAGCAATACGCTGTAAGGATATGGTAGTATCCTTGATGTTGTAACCGCCGTTACTGTTTCCATACAAATAATTTTTATACATCAGCCGCTGCTCATCATGGCTTTCCATGTATCCTACTAAATGTGGGTCATCCCAACCACGTTTTTTATACGAAACAGATGAAAAATCTGAATTTGTTCCTGTATTCCATCCCATCGTAGCCTCATTGTAGTTGTAATTCAGATTTCCCCATAACATCATACCCATACCTGAAAGCACTTTTTCTTCGGAATTGTCGGCAAAATGCTCAAGAATAATATAAGTACCAGGTTTGGTTTGCCAGATTGCTGTTGAATAATCATCCCATATATTTATTCTGGTTTGGTCGTAGTGTCCCCATGCACCGGTATTCCCAAGGGTATTTTTTTGGGTAAATCCTTTGGAAAGGTCAAATCGAAATCCATCCACTTTATATTCCGTCAGCCAGAAATTGTTTACACGCTTTGCAAATTCTCTGGTTGCTTCACTCTCGTGATTGAAATCGTAGCCGACATTGAAGTCATGCTTTGCAACCGGATTGTAAAATGGACTGTTTGCTGCCGGCCTGTTGTTCACCTTATCCCAGTATAACATTACATAAGGCGCAGTTCCAAAAGAATGATTGAGAACCATATCAATCACCACTGCAATTCCATTGGCATGGCAGGTATCAATGAATGCCTTCAGTGTATTTTTTGGGCCATAATATTTGTCCACTGCAAAGTAATAATTCGGATTATATCCCCATGAAAGATTTCCCTCAAATTCATTCACCGGCATTAGCTCAATCACATTTACACCCAGTCGTTTGAAGTATCCGATTGTGTCGATCAGGCTCTGGAAAGTATGCTTTGCAGTAAAATCGCGAATCAACAGCTCATAAATCACCATATCTTCCACAGCGGGAGGTGTAAATACTGTTGTCTGCCATTCGTAAGGTTCCTGGGCAGTCTGCAATACTGTGGCTATTCCTGATGTCATATCTTCGGGATAACTGATTAAATCAGGATAAGTGTCTTCGTTGATGTATTGATCGTTCCAGGGGTCACTGACCTTTTCAGCAAATGGGTCGCCAATGCGGATTTCTCCATCAACTTCATACTGAAAAATATATTCCTGACCCGGCTGCAGGTCGTTTATCTGAATCCAATAGCGATCAAGTTCCGGAGTTTTTTTCATGTAAAAAGCTTCACCATGTGTCCAATTATTGAAATCTCCAAGAACAAATGCATAATTTTTTAATGGTGCATACAATGAAAGTATTATCGTGTTTTCGTCCAGATAATTGATTCCATCTGATACTCCTTCGGGAAGATTTGCTATTTCAGGAGGAGGTATTACAAAATAAACAAATGATGAAGAAACCGTATTAACATCATCTTTTGCTACAATTTCAACAGGAATATCATTCCAGTAGCCACTTGCAGATGAGGCTGTCAGGTCGTAAGAAACTGAAATTCCGGCAATTGCCAGCTCAAGAGTATTGTTGATATATAAAAAAACCGAATCGGCCTGCGGACTGACAGCAACAACGGATAAAACTTCCCCATCTTCCATCATTACCCTTTCTTCATCAGGTGATGTAATGATAATACTCAAACCAGTTTCAAAAACATCTACATACAGGTTAACTGTTTGTGTTACCCCATCTGCACTTCGGAAGACAAAAGCCATTTGCCGGATAATCTCGTTGGCAGGAACATCATAAAAATCCCGGATACTTGGTGTTATACTGAGGGTATATTGATGATTCCCTATGCCCGTTAGTTTGGGTTGTGTTGTATTGTTTCCCCAGTTTCCGATCACATGATGCCAGTTATCATCTCCTTCAATGAGTACACCCGTGTGTGTATAAACATCGCCTGAATAAGACTCAAGCGGGGTTCCGGTAGCGTCGAAAGTGAGCAATACTGCATCAGTATCAGTCGGATATGGCGGAGAAGTCGTGATCTGACCAAAACCGTTATAAATAACGAACAGAGCTGATAAAACAAACAGAATTCTTTTCATGGTAATAATTTATGTTTAAAAGTGATTTTTGGCAAAAATACACAGAAATAACTTAATCATAGTATTGTTGAAAAAGCCAGAGCAGCAGCGAAACAACAGATAATCAGTTAAACACCGGAAGCCCGGCTTCTCAAACTAGCAACCAAAAGCAGAACGCCGAGAATTACACCCAAAATTGCTGCAAACAAAATCCTGAATTCGGCAGGAAGTAAAAAAGTAATGGTGTGAGCAGGATACCAAAACAAAGGGATTGTCTTCTTAAACACAAAATTCCATTGCACATCCCAGTTAAGCTCTTTAATTATCCGGCCAAAAGGAACCGGTCTGAACAAACAGCGCCAGTTACCTCGATAATTAAGAATATGTGTATCCGTGATTTTGTGAAATGTCATAAAAACAGGTGCAAAAAAAGTGTTCATCGTAACACTGACAGCAAAAGCAGTTAGCAGCTGAAGCCCCGAAAAAGAAGAAAAAAAGTTACGATTCAGTATTTCGGCCGGCGGAATCATTCCATAGTCAACTCCCATTGCAGCAAGCATGCGTGGCGCTCCTTCCCCGAAAATTACAAATGCTATTTTTATGGCAACCCCTAAAAATCCCCAAACTATGGCACGTGGAAAAACACCAAAACCTTTTTGATGATAATTTCCTGTCCGTATCCTCAATCCGATCATTTCACCAGTTGTTGCCAGAATAGCAAACTTTAAAAAACTCATCCAAAAAGGATGGGTGGCGTTGAGCCGTGAATAAAAAACCATCAGGCCGGGTAAAACAAAAAATGGCAGCAAGAATACCACCGCAGTCAAAACGAAGTAAATATCCTGTTTCTTCATTAATTTTTAAATGAGATAAGTTTCTGCAAACTTATTCCTTTTAATCCTACTGACGGAATATTTTTTCCTGATAGTGAAACTTAGCTCCCATCCTGTTTAAAAGTATATATTTGCCGACGCTTAAAGAAATACAATTCATTTTACAATATCCATTATGAATACATATCAGCGTTTTCTTTTCAACCTTTTTTTCAAGCACCTGCCACTTTTACTTATCGTTATGGCAATGCTGCTGGCCTGCTCAAAATTTGAAGAGAATTTTGATTTTGACAAGCTGGTCACCCCCGGCTGGAATCCTGAATTTGCCATACCTCTGGTAAATGCTGAATATGCCATGAGTGATTTTTTTAACGAATCAAATCAGGAATTTATTCAAGTTGACGAGGATGGATTTGTCAGTCTGGTTTATTCAAGTAATCAGCTTAGATCAGCAAAAGCTGAAGATTTTTTCTTTTTGGAAGACCGATATTTCAGCCATGATTTTGAGCTATTTCTGCTGCAATCAGGGACCAGCGACACTTTAACCGGAGAGTTTTCCTATAGTTTTTACTCGCAGGCAAACAACCAGCGCATTGATACGATAATTTTCAAAGGAGGAAGTTATACTTTCAGAGGAAAAACCAATCTCAATAAAGATAATGCTTCTTTAAAACTGACCATCCCTGAGATCATCAACAGACAAACAGGTGAGCTGCTCATGCTGGACATTTCGCTTAATAATCCGGGCGGTACTAATGAATGGACAAATTTTGAAGTAGTTACCAGCCTCGACGGATATAAACTGGTAATAGATCCTAATATTTCGGGAGGTTTAAACCTTATCAATGTATTAAGCCAATTAATTACAGGTGCTGACCAAAATCCCAATCTCTCTCCTTATTCGATGGAAATCAGCGGAGAAATGACCGGGATGGAATACAGCGACTTTTTCGGGTACATGGGAACTGACAGCTTTAATTTCGTAGATTCTATTAATATTGCCGTATTTAACAGCTCTGTTGGAGGCTCTGTGGAGGTTGGTCCCGGTGCCCTTAAATTTATCACCGAAACCTACAATGCCATTGGTGTACCTGTCACCTTCCGCGCTGAATCTCTTCAGGTGTATTCACCCTTTGTAGCACCATATTTTCAGGATATCTTTCTTTTCGGCGAAGGCAGTCCTAATGAGTTTACCATTCAGTCGCCCACTCCGCAGCAAATCGGACAAAGTATATATACCAAACTGGATTTCAGCCAGACAAATTTTCCTGAGGCTTTTCTTAATATTGCTCCCAATATGTTTTATTATGATTTTGACGTAATTATGAACGATGCCGGTGATTCAACAGCTCAAAATGTTCTTCAGGATACCAGCAGGATTCAGTTCCGGTCAGAACTTGAGTTTAAGCTTTTTTTAGCTATCGATCACCTCACGATTGTTGACACCCTGGATTTTGATCTGGAAGCAAACTCGGTGGAAGAAATGGATTATCTCCTGTGCCGTTTGAATGCAGTAAACGGCTTCCCGCTAGATGCCATGATCCAGATTTATTTTACCGATGCCAACGATCAGGTTCTCGACTCGCTTATATATGATGAAGACGCCCGGCTGCTGGTCGGAGGACAGGTTGGATTACCTCCAAAACTGAAAGTGGTCAAACCATCAAGCAAAACCACTGATATAATAATAACCAACCAGCGACTCGAAACATTTACCTCTGCAAAAAAAATGATTGTTAAAGCCAGTCTGGCAACCACAAACAGCCAAATGACAAAAATCTATGATGATTATAACCTTCAAATAAAAATCGGCGCAAAAACCGGATTGAATATTTCAACAAACAATTAACCACTATTGAAGCCAAATGAAAAAATTGAATCTTATAACCACACTGCTGTTCAGCTCAGTCATTCTTATTTTTACAACCGGACTAAAAGCACAAAACGAACGATCACTGTTTTTTCTGGACGATATACCCCAGTCAAGATACATGAATCCAGGCCATTTCTCTGATAACAATTTTTATCTAGGTATTCCGGCACTTTCCTCCGTGAAATTCGGTATAGAAAACACCTTCCACTATGACGATATTTTTCAAAAAAGAGGAGATTCTATTTACCTGGACCGCGATTATATGCTCGGAAATTTAAAAGATAAAAACTCAATTAATATTGACGGAATGATTGAATTAATATCATTGGGTTTCAGGGTCGATGAGAATTATTTTTCATTTCGTATTGCCGAAAATACCGAAGTCAACACAACCATCACAGGTGAAACACTGCGTTTCCTTTTCTATGGCAATGGCAGTGAAGAATTTATCGGCAAAACAGTCTCTTTGAGTGACAATGCGATCAACATGAACTATTTCAGAGAATATACACTGGGATACACCCGTAAAATTGGCAACAAGCTGGGTATTGGACTCAATGCAAAACTATTGCAGGGAATTGCAAATTTTTCCACTACAGATCTGCGTTTTGATTTACAAACAGACACCACGAATTTTGCACTCGGAGTTACTTCCAATATCGACATCAATATGTCGGCACCAGGCATCGAAAACGACGCAGAAGCAGCTGATTTTCTCCCAAACGGAAATAATTCCGGATTTGCCTTTGATTTTGGCGCAGAAATGCAAATCAACGAAAAACTGAATGTCAGCGCTGGCATTCTGAACGTTGGGTACATCAACTGGGACACAAACCTTAAAAATTTTCGGTCGGAAGACCCAAACAGCACTTTTGTTTTCGAAGGTTTTGATTTGGATGAATACATCGAAAACAATGAAATCAACAATGAACGAATTAATGAAGTGCTGGATTCGATCGCTGAAGAAATCGGCGTAACTGAAACGGCGTTGGAATACCGAACTCCTTTACCTGCATGGCTGAATCTGAACATGAACTACAAGATTGCCCCACAGGACCATCTGGGAGTATTGCTGCGCAACAGATTTCTGAAAAATCAGAACTATACAACGCTGACTTTGTCCTATAAACACAATTTCAATGACATTCTACAGCTATTGGTTTCCAATACTTTTGCAAAAGCAAACTATTTTACTCCCGGTTTTGGATTGACAGCCAATCTTGGGCCAGTTCAACTATATCTTATCAATGAAAATTTTACAGCTCCCATGTTTTTCGAAACAGCAAAATTCTATTCCATTCATTTTGGAATTAATCTGATTTTCAGAAACAAGGAAAAATCACCGGAGCTACCCGCTGAATCTGCTCCGGAAATAAATTCTGAAGGGTAGTTTCAACAAAGCCAAACCCAGAGAATCAGTTAAACAGGTTTATCTGAATCAGGTTTTACGCTTTTTCTGCTTAGCAGCAGGAAAGAGAACGTTGTTTAAAATAAGCCTGTAACCGGGTGAATTGGGAAATAAATTGAGGTCAGTCGGAGGATCACCAACCAGGTGTCGGTAGTCTTCCGGGTCATGTCCCCCATAAAAGGTAAAAGTGCCATTTCCGTATTCACCATGGATATAGCGAGCCTCATTGGCTGCCTTGTATTCACCCATGATGAGGATATTGGGTTTGATAAGATCTTTGTTGAAAGCAGTTGTCTGGCCCATAAATCCCTTAATGACCTGAAGATGGTTTTGACAAAGCATTGTAGGAACCGGGTCCCACTTTGCCGAAAAATCAAACAGGGTAAAAAAATCATTATTTTCGTTGATCGTTCTGGGGCGACTTTCTGTTACATCAATATCAGAAACCTCATAAATATTGGGATTGGTTACAATACTGAAGTTAGCAAATGCAAGAGTGTTGTCAAAATTGAGTTTTTGTTGTGCACCGGATTCAATAGGATCGCCATCGAACATCACATCCACAATATCAACGCCATCGGCAGAGAGCGCCAGATCAAAACTATCCGGAGCCGAACACATAGCAAACATATAACCTCCTCCTGCTACAAAATCACGAATTTTTTTCGCTACGGCCAGCTTCATTTGCGATACTTTACTAAAACCAAGCAAACCGGCAGTTTCTTCATTAACGCGTACTTCTTCTTTGTACCATGCAGCATTTCGGAATGAACGCCAGAATTTTCCGTATTGCCCGGTAAAATCTTCATGATGAAGATGAAGCCAGTCGTACATTGGTAAAACGCCTTCCATTACTTCAACATCGTAAACGACATCATAAGGAATCTCAGCATAGGTAAGCGCAAGAGTAACCGCATCATCCCAGGGTAATTTATTCTTTGGAGAATAAACTGCAATTTTTGGGGCTTTATGCAATTTGATTTCATCCATGTTCACTTCGGGACTTGAAATTTCCCGAATTATCTGTGCGGCCTGCACGTCAGCAATAATTTCATAGCTTACCCCCCGAATTTTAATCTCCTGCTCAACCTGTTCGTAATACCTGCACATAAAACTTCCCCCGCGATAATTGAGTAACCAACTTACTTCCACCTCACGTTCAAGCGTCCAGTAAGCAATCCCGTATGCTTTCAGATGATTCTTCTGAATGACATCCATAGGGATGAGCAAATAAGCTGCGTGGGCAGAAAGAATAAAAATCAGCAATATTGAGGTAATTATCAAACGTTTCATCGGGTCAAAATTAAATTTTGGTTCTTTGATATTAATGGTTGCAGCAATTTATTATTGCTTTTAACCTGAGGAAATTTGGAAAATGAAATGGGAATAAAGCCCTTCAATTTTATTTTAAGCAACTGAGGGTCTGGCTTTTTAAAAAGGAATGGGTGATTCTTTGGTCATCCCGTTTTCGTCAAGCTCATCATCGCCTGATGAGGAGTATAAGTCATTGTCAGTTCCATCCATCGAATCATCCAGGTTCATTTTTGAAGGCATGATTACCGCATTGGTTTCATAATTTTCGTTGGGAAAAATTTGATTTCCGGATTGCATATAAGACACTCCCTCATAGTCGGTAAATTGTGCGTATTGAGCATTGAATCTCAGGTTGATGTCAGCAAGTGGTCCGTTTCTGTGCTTCGCTATGATGAGCTGTGCCATACCGGCTGAAGATGTTCCGTCTTCCATCTGATCGAATTTGTAATATTCAGGACGATAAATAAACAATACCATATCTGCATCCTGTTCAATGGCACCTGATTCCCGAAGATCGGAGAGAATGGGCTTTTTTGATCCGGTTCTTGTTTCAACCGACCTGTTGAGCTGTGAAAGTGCAATAATGGGAATATCCAGTTCTTTGGCAAGACTTTTAAGCGAACGGGAAATATTGCTGATCTCCTGTTCGCGGTTACCTTTTTCCACCGTGCCCTGCATTAGCTGAATGTAATCAATTACAATCAACTGAATGTCATATTGTTGTTTCATTCGACGAGCCTTTGCCCTGAGTTCGAAAATAGTGAGGGCGGGAGTATCGTCAATGTAAAGGTGTGCTTCCATGAGATTGTTGAGCCTGGCATTGAGCTGCTGCCATTCATGTTCTTTCAGATCACCCTTTCTCAGTTTTTCGGCCGGGAGTCTGGTTTCGCTTGCAATAAGACGAGTAACAAGCTGGATAGCAGCCATTTCAAGTGAAAAAAATGCAACCGGACGATTCAATTCAACCGAAATGTTTCTGGCCATAGTCAGGACAAAAGCAGTTTTTCCCATTCCGGGACGGGCTGCCAGAACAATCAGGTCAGAATTCTGCCACCCTCCTGTTATCCGGTCAAGTGCTGAAAATCCAGAGGGAACGCCTCTGTAACTTCCATCGGAATTTTTTGCATTTTCGATATATTTCACAGCTTCACTAACCAGTGACTGCATGTCGGAGTGATCGCGCCGGAGGTTGTTTTCGCTGACTGAAAAGAGTTTTTGTTCGGCTTTATCCAGAAGATCGAATACATCAATGGTATCTTCAAAAGCATCACGTGTTATCTCGGAGGATATTTCGATCAGCCTGCGTTGAATATATTTCTGCACTACAATCCGAGCATGGTACTCTATGTTGGCTGCCGAGGCCACACGACGTGTCAGCTGGGCTATGTAATAGGCACCTCCAACAATTTCCAGGTCTCCTTTAGCTTTCAGTTCATGAGTAACTGTCAGCATATCAATTGGTTTTTGGCGGGCAAACAAATCCTGAATGGCTGCATAGATTTTTTTATGGGCTTCAAGGTAAAAAACCTCCGGTTTTAAAAAATCGATTACAGCCGAGAGTGCATTTTGTTCAAGCAGCAAACCGCCAATGACTGCTTCTTCGAGTTCGATTGCCTGTGGGGGAATCTTTCCATATTCAAACAATCCCGTATTGATACTTTTTGCTGCTGAAGAACGTATGTCAATAAAGGATTTTGATGATTTTTCCGCTGTAGTTTTTTCGTTTTCGTTCATAGGCCAAAAATACTAACTAACCCCTAATATGATTCGTTCAACAGCATCTTTTTTTATTAACAGCATTGCAATGCTGTCAGCCAAAGTCATTCTGACAACATTTCTGGCTTTCAGGAAGACTGAAAACAGGTCAGTCCTCTTCCTGCCGTCGTCTGACAAGCTCTTTGGTAGAAAGTAAACCACACGCTGCATAAATATCCTGACCACGCGAAGCCCTTATCGTTGTCCTGATTCCTTTATTATTCAGTGCCACCATGAATTTTTCAATAACGTCATCCGGCGAACCGGCGAGCGGTGTACCAGGTATAGGATGAAAACGGATGAGATTGATACGGCAGCGTATTCCGTTGAGTATGCGGGCCAGTTCATTTACATGACGGGGGGTATCATTAAAGTTACTGAACATAATATATTCGAAGGATATCCTCCGTTGCTTACCTGGATCAAAACTTCGCAGCAGATCAAGAACTTCGCTCAGAGGATACACATTCTGGATGGGCATAAGTTTTTTTCGTTCTTCATCAAAAGGAGTATGCATGCTGACTGCAAGATGACACTGGCTCTCAGCGAGAAAGCGTCTGATTGCAGGTACAATTCCAATGGTTGAAACAGTAATTCGTTTGGGACTCCAGCCATAACCCCAGGCAGAAGTGAA
Source organism: Sphingobacteriia bacterium (assembly GCA_009930115.1). Classification (GTDB taxonomy): domain Bacteria; phylum Bacteroidota; class Bacteroidia; order Bacteroidales; family 4484-276; genus RZYY01. The sequence continues at coordinate 19,580 of RZYY01000041.1, forward strand.
AATTTCGAGGCTTTTCATTACTTCATCCATGTTGTCGAAGGGTTCTCCCATTCCCATGTAAACGATGTTGGTCAGTTGCCGGCGCTCTGGCAGGCTGCGTACCTGGTTCACAATTTCACCAGCTGTCAGATTGGATTGAAACCCCTGTTTGCCAGTCATGCAGAATAAGCATCCCATTTTGCAACCTACCTGCGATGAAACGCAAAGTGTGCTGCGGGTTTCTTCCGGGATAAAGGCTGCTTCAATGAAATTATGTTTACCGGCGGGAAACAGATATTTTTTGGTACCGTCAGACGAAACCTGCACTTTTGAAGGAGCAATCAGGCCAAGATCATACTTTTCCTGCAGGATATTTCGCACATCTTTTGAAAGGTTGGTCATCTCATCCATCGAACTGATTTCCTTTTTATAAAGCCAGTCGGCAATCTGACGAGCGGTAAAGCCCGGAAGCCCGAGTTCTCTGACTACTTGCAGGAGCTCATTCAATGTTTTTCCAAAAAGTGATGGTTTATTCATTACATCAAATCAAAAATAGATTTCGGCGATAATATTTTCGTAAGAAACACCTTTTTCGATAAGTGCATCACGGGTGTCCACAACCATTTCAGCACTGCCGCAAAGATAATATCTGCGGTTGTCAGGCAGTTTTTTCTGTTCAATTATCCACTGATTGATCCGACCATGATACACACCATCGCCCTGTTCTCGTGTGCAACACCTGATATAATTTTTACCCAGTGGAAAAAAATCTTCTTCAAAATAAAAGGAATGCAGAAAACGCCCGCTGTGAACCAATAATTTATCCCTTCTCAATCCCGATCGCCACATTGAGATAAAAGGTGCAATACCTGTGCCTGCGGCTAACCAGACTGCAGGTTTTGCCGTTCCGTAAAAATTTCCGGCAGGAGCTGAAACATAAAAAGAATCTCCCGGCTGAAGAGCAGCAAGTTGCGGAGTAAGCTCACCACCCGGTTTCAAATCGAAAAGCAGACGAATTTCCTGCTCCTGCATCCCGCTGGCAATGCTGTAAAAACGGTATTGCCGGTCAGGTTTCATTGCCACGGCCAATACCTGACCGGGAATAAAGGAGAAATCTCTCCGAAAAGTGAGGACAAAAATACCTGGTGAGATTTCCCTGTTTGAGGCAACTTCTACCGGTCGCAGCGTTAATTTGGTTTTTCCGGTAAAATCAAGCGTTGTCATGTATAAAAATCTTGTTAATCAGCAATTATTAACCCCTGAATCAGCTTTTTGTTTGTACCTGAACCAAAATTCCCTTTTTATCTGGTCAGACTGATTAATACTATTTTTGTCCAAAATTACCATAAAAATGATTCAGGCCGAAAACATACACAAATCATACGGTAGTCTGCATGTTTTAAAAGGAATTGATCTGGAAATAAAAGACGGGGAGATTGTTTCTATTGTCGGAGCTTCCGGTGCAGGGAAATCCACACTTTTGCATATCCTCGGCACACTCGACCGCGCCGACCGGGGTAGCGTTCTTATTGACGGACAGCGGACCGACAAAATGCCGGAAAGAGATTTATCAGCTTTCAGAAACAAAAATATCGGTTTTGTGTTCCAGTTTCACCATCTGCTGCCCGAATTTACTGCCCTCGAAAATGTCTGCATTCCGGCATTTATTGGAAAAACATCACGTTCACGGGCCGAAAAAAAAGCCAAAGATTTACTCCGATACCTGAACCTTGAAGACAGAATGGAACATAAACCTTCGGAGCTCTCCGGAGGAGAGCAGCAGCGGGTAGCAGTAGCCCGCGCCCTGATTAACAACCCCGGAGTAATACTTGCTGACGAACCTTCAGGCAATCTCGATTCAAAATCAGCCAAAGAACTTCACTCTCTTTTCTTCGATTTGCGCAAGCAGTTCAATCATACCTTTATTATCGTAACCCACAACCTGGAACTGGCCGACATGGCCGACCGGAAACTTACCATTAAAGACGGAAAAATTTAACCGGCATAATGCTTTTTCTCTCCGGAAGCATCCAGTGCAATAAACAATATTTCAGCCTTCAGCAGGTTAATAATCTGATTCTTAAAAAATCGTTCAGCCATAATCAAATCACTGAAAATCGTTTTACCCTGCATGCGTAATTTTCATTCCATAATCCTGACAGTCAGCATATTGTTTCTTTTTATGTTTACCTTCACCGGGCAGGCATCCGGGCAGGAAACAGATAAATCAAAGCTCTACAACGAAAAAATCAATCTGGCTGAAAAATTTTATTTTGAAAAAAAATACGACCAGGCTAAAAAGACTTTTCAGGAAGCAAAAAAACTTCGCCCGGACGAAAGACACCCTTCAGAACGTATTTCCGAAATCAACCAGATTTTGGGAATTGAGGAGCAGGAGCAACCCGATGTTGATCGTGAGTTCCTTCAGGCACTTCAAAAAGCTGACGCTCTGTATGAAGGAAAGAAATGGGAGGAAGCACTTAATGCATACATGGCAGCAAATGATCTGATGCCCGGTAATGAACGGATTACCGGCCGGATTCTGGAAATCAACAGAATGCTGAGAGAACAGCAGGCAAAAGAAACGGGCTATGCATCAGCCATGAAGCAGGCCGGTCAATATGCAGAAAATAATCAGCCTGAAAAAGCCCGGGAAGCCCTTGAAAAAGCATTATCATTTAATCCTGCATCCAAAGAAGCCGCTGACAAACTTGGCGAGATTAACCTGATAATCCGGGTAAAAGCAGAATACGAACTGGCACTTGCAGAAGCCGACACTTTTTACGTTAAACAGGATTACCAATCAGCAAAAGCAGCTTATCAACGCGCACAAGCCCTGCGACCGCAGGAAAATTATCCGCGCAATATGGTCCTTCGCATTGACGAAATGATCCTTAAACGTGAAAATGATGCACTTGCCCTGGAGAAAAATTATCAAGAAGCACTCTCACAAGGAGATGAACATTTCGCAGATAATAAATATGCTGTTGCCAAAACCTTTTTTGAACAGGCAGCAGCACTAAAACCTGCAGAGTCTTATCCCCGTGCCAAAATCACTGAAATAAACAATCTCTTGTCTGATCTGGAACAACTCGAACAACAATTTGCCAAAACTATTGCTGCCGGAGATTCATTGCTTGCCGTCAAAGCCTGGACGGAAGCCCTTACAACTTTTCAAAGTGCGCTGAAACTTAAACCTGAATCGGACTATCCGATCGCAAAAATCAATGAAATCACTGTCGCCCTGGCAGGAATCGCCGACGAAGATTACCAGATAACCATCAATAATGCCAATCAGCTTTTTGAAGAAAAAAATTATCAGCAGGCACTCATCGAATTTGAAAAAGCAGCGCAACTCAAACCGGAAGAAAATTATCCTGCCTCTAAAATCGCTGAAATCAACACCATCCTGCAGGGAATAGCCGAAAATGATGAAGCCTTCCAAACGGCAGTAGATCAGGGAAACCTCAGTTTTGAAGAAAAAAATTACCAGCAGGCACTCACCGAATTCGAAAAAGCGGCGCAACTCAAACCGGAAGAAAATTATCCGGCGTCGAAAATCACTGAAATCAATACCTACCTGCAGGGAATGGCCGAAAATGATGCAGCCTTCCAAACGGCAGTAGATCAGGGAAACCGCAGTTTTGAAGAAAAAAACTATCAGCAGGCGCTCACCGAATTTGAAAAAGCAGCGCAACTCAAACCGGAAGAAAATTATCCGGCGTCGAAAATCACTGAGATCAACACCATCCTGAAGGGAATAGCTGAAAATGATGCAGCCTTTCAAACTGCAGTAGATCAGGGAAACCTCAATTTTGAAGAAAAAAATTATCAGCAGGCACTCACCGAATTCGAAAAAGCGGCGCAACTCAAACCGGAAGAAAATTATCCGGCCTCTAAAATCACTGAAATCAATACCATCCTGCAGGGAATGGCCGAAAATGATGCAGCCTTTCAAAAGGCAGTAGAACAGGGGAATCGAAGTTTTGAAGAAAAAAACTACCAGCAGGCGCTCACCGAATTCGAAAAAGCAGCGCAACTGAAACCTGAAGAAAATTATCCGGCCTCTAAAATCACTGAAATCAATACCATCCTGCAGGGAATGGCCGAAAAT